>NZ_CCBH010000161.1:0-123884 GCF_001368935.1 Novosphingobium sp. KN65.2 | reverse complement strand
CCCTCGCCGCCGCCGTCTGCAATGCCGGGGCGCTCGGGTCGATCGCGGTCGGTACGCTGACGCCCGAAGCTGCAGCGCACGACATCGTCCAGCTCCGCGCCGCGACCGACCGCCCTTTCAACGTCAATCTCTTCGTCCATGCGCCATGCGAGGCCGATCCGCCGCGCGAGGCAGCGTGGCTGAGCGCCCTCGCACCCGCTTTTGCCGAGTTCGGCGCCGAGCCGCCCACGCAGCTTGAGACGATCTACCCGACGCTGATCGGCAATGCCGAAATGCTGGCGACGCTCGTGGAACTGGCGCCGCCGGTGGTGAGCTTTCATTTCGGCCTGCCCGATCCCGACTCGATCGCCGCACTGAAAGCCGCAGGATGCCTCCTGTTCGCCACCGCCACCTCGCTCGACGAAGCCCGGCTTGCGAAAGATGCCGGGATCGACGTCCTGGTTGCACAAGGGTGGGAAGCGGGCGGCCATCGCGGCGTGTTCGATCCCGACGCGCCGGACGACCGCCTTGGCACCCTTGCACTGACCCGCCTGCTCGCCGCCCAGTCCGGTTTGCCGGTCATCGCCGCCGGAGGGATCATGGACGGCAACGGCATTCGCGCCGCGCTCGATCTGGGAGCGGTCGCAGCCCAGCTCGGCACGGCCTTCGTCGCCTGTCCCGAAAGCAACGCGGACGCAGCCTATCGCATGGCACTGGCCAGTGAATGCGCACGGCACACGACGATGACTGCCGCGATTTCCGGTCGTCCGGCTCGCTGCCTTGCCAATCGCTTCACCGCCTTGGGCGCAACCGGGGAGCTGCCTCCGGTCGCGCCCTATCCGCGCGCCTATCATGCCGGCAAGGCGCTCAACGCCGCCGCCAAGACTGCGGGCGAAGGCGGTTTCGGAGCGCAATGGGCAGGCCAGGGCGCTCCCCTTTCCCGCCCGATGCCCGCGGCCGAACTGGTCGCCCGGTTGGCCGCGGAGCTTGCGGCTACTCGCTGACGGCCTTGCCGTCGGTCCGATACTTGTCGAACCACGCAAGGATTGCGGAAACCTTCGCCGCCGACTGCGATGGCCGCGCGGCAATACCGCCGTGGCTGGCGCCGGGTACCTTCACCATGGCAGTGGGCACGCCGCGGATCTGCAGAGCGGCGTAGTACTGCTCGGATTCGCTGACCGGGGTGCGGTAGTCGTCGCTGCCCACGACCACCAGCGTCGGCGTCTTCACATTGCCGACCAGGCTGAGCGGCGAGCGGTTCCAGTAAGACATGGGATCTTCCCAGGGCTTCTTGTCGAACCAGTAGCGCGAGGTGAACGGCGTCGAGTCCATCGTCAGCGCTTCGCTGATCCAGTTGATCACCGGCTTTTGCGTCGCGGCAGCCTTGAACCGGTCGGTCTTGCCCACAATCCATGCCGTCAACACGCCCCCGCCCGAACCGCCGGTGACGAACAGGTTGTTCGGGTCGGCCACACCATCGGCAATCGCTGCATCGACAGAGGCCATGAGGTCGTCGTAGTCGGTGCCGGGATAGGCGCGGTCGATGAGGTTGGCGAACTCTTCGCCATAGGACGTGCTGCCGCGCGGATTGGTGTAGAGCACGGCATAACCATGCGCGGCATAGAGCTGGTAATCGGTGGCGAAGACAGGAGCATAGGCCGTGTTCGGCCCGCCATGGATCTCAAGAATCAGGGGCGCCCGCTGGCCCGGCTGCAGGCCCGGAGGCGTCACCAGCCAGGCATCGATCGGCCTGCCGTCGGGCGCAGTCACCGCCAGCTTGCGCACCGGCGCCATCGCCTTGTCTGCCATCCAGGTTGCGTTGAGGTCGGTCAGCTTGCGCCCCGTACCGCCATTGGACACCCACAGGTCCGCCGGACGGCTCGTGGTCCCGGCGGTATAGGCGATGCGCCCGCCCTTCGAGACACTGAAGCTGCCACCGGTATAGGGCCGGTCGTAATGCCCGCCCGGAGTCAGTCCGGAAACCACCGGCTTGATCGACCCGTCGAGACCGACGCGCGCCACCCGGGTCTGTGCCTCATCGTCGTACTGGACGTAAAGGCCGTTATTGCCCGCCCACTCCACCGCGTCGATCGATCGGTCGAGCTTCGGGGTCAACAGCCTTACGCCGCTGCCGTCGGCGTTCATGACGTAGAGATCGGAGTTCTCGTAGGAGCGGTTGACGTCGTCGTAGCCGACATAGGCGATGTGCTTTCCGTCGGGCGAGACGATAGCACCCCCATCAGGACCCTGCCGGGTCGTCAGCGCGCGGATCGCGCCGCTTGCGACGTCGACGCTGTAAACTTCCGAATTGTTGATGTCGCGCTCCCAGTCTTCATGCCGGTTGGCACTGAAGACGATGCGCTTTCCATCAGCCGTCCAGGACAGCGGGCCGCCATCGTCGAACTTGTCGAAAGTGACCTGGCGCGGCGCGCCGCCATCGGCGGACACGACGAAGATATGGTCGAAGCCCGGTTCGAAATAACCGGCTCCGTCGAAGCGGTAGGTCACACGGTCGATCACCTGCAGCGGCTCGGCCCATTGCGCACCTTCGGGGCGGCCTTCCGGCTGCGAGCCCAGCTTCGTACCTTCACCCGGCACGCGCATGGTATAGGCGATCTGCCTGCCGTCAGGCGACCAGGCAAGCGCGCCCGGGCTGTCGGGCAGGTCGGTGACGTTGACGCTCGCCCCGCTCGCCAGCCAAAGTACGTAGAGCTGCGGAGAGGAACTGCCGTCGCTCGAGACATAGGCGATGCGCTTGCCATCGGGCGACCAGCGCGGGGCCATGTGTGCGCCCGGTCCGGCGACGAGCGGACGCTGCTCGCCCGTGGACACATCGACCAGCCACAGCGAGGGTTCGACCTTGTCGGTCATGATGTCGGCGCTGCTTCGCACGTAGACGATCGTCGATCCGTCCGGCGATATCTGCGGATCGGTAACGCCCTGCAACTTGAACAGGTCGTCAGGCGTAAAGCTGCGTTCCGGCCCGGAAACGGAGGACTGCTGCTCTGCTGCAACGGCAGGGACGAGTGGGACGGACGCCATAGCCAGGACGCTGACGGCGATTCGGAACTTCATGATGGAATGCAAGAGAGTGACCTCCTGATGCGGGGGGATGAACGGTTGTCTCGCGCGCTTCGTCGAAAAAATCCACCCCGGTCTTGCCGGAAGGAAGATCGGGGATGGAATTGCCGAATTTCATGATATTGCTCCGCCAATGGAGACAAAGCGCCCCTCTGCATACGGCCTTGAAGACTACGCATTCATCGGCCTCGTCATACTCGTTACCATCGCCTTCGCCTGGCTTCTCGCACCCTATTTCGGGGCGGTGCTCTGGGGCATCGTCGCGGCGATCCTGTTCGAACCGATGACCCGCAAACTGGAGGCAAAGCTTGGAGGCAGGCCCAATACGGCCGCGGCGCTGGTGCTGCTTCTCCTGCTGGCGATCTTCATCCTGCCTGCCCTGTTCCTGGGAGCCAGCCTCGTACAGGAAGCGACGTCTCTTTATGATCGGATCAGCAGCGGGCAGATCGATCTGGGTGCCATGCTCCAGCGCATCCGCGCCGCCCTGCCCGACCAGATCGGCAACACGATCGCACGCTACACATCCACCGATTTCGAGACGCTGCGGCGCGAATTCGGCTCCGGCATCGCCAGTGGCCTGCAAGACATCGCCTCGCGCCTGCTCATCGTCGGGCAAGGCGCCCTCAGCTTCATCGCTGCGCTGGGCGTGATGCTTTACCTCACGTTCTTCCTGCTGCGCGATGGTGAGCGCTACGGTGAACTGGTGCGCACCGCGATCCCGCTGAGGCCGCATTTGCGCGATGCGCTGCTCGACCATTTCATGCTGGTGGTACGCGCCACGATGAAGGGCACCGTCGTCGTCGCAGTGATGCAGGGCCTTGTCGGCGGCCTGATCTTCTCGGCTCTCGGCATCGAAGGCGCCCTCCTGTGGGGCGTGCTGATGGGCTTCTTCTCGCTGCTGCCGGCCGTCGGCACCGGTATCATCTGGGTTCCCGTCGCTGGCTACCTGCTGGCGACCGGAGACTACGTCCAGGGCGGGGTGATGGTCTTCTGCGGCGTGTTCATCATCGGCATGATCGATAACCTGCTGCGCCCGATCCTCGTCGGCCGCGACACCCGCATGCCCGACTTCGTGGTGCTGATTGCCACGCTGTCGGGTCTCGAACTGTTCGGTCTCAACGGCTTTATCGTCGGCCCGGTCATCGCCGCGCTGTTCATCGCCGTATGGAACCTGGTTTCCGAGGCAAAGGGCGCCGGCAGCCTGACAAACATAAAGGGCACCGAAGCAAGCAGGCGCGCGCAGGCCGCCGAAGCCGAAAACCAGGCCGATGCCGCCGCCGAATCGGAAGCCGAGGCGCACCCCGGCTGAATCAAAAACCGGTCACGCCCCAAACGGAGGCGCGGTCAGTCCTTCTTGAACGGGTTCTTCGGGCTGCGCAGCGTGATGCGAATCGGCACGGCCTCAAAGCCGAGTTCACGCCGCAGACCATTGATCAGGTAGCGTCGATAGCTCTCTGGCAGCAGGTCGAGACGCGTACCGAACAGCACGAAGCCCGGCGGGCGCGTCTTGGCCTGGGTGATGTAGCGCAGCTTGATTCGCTTGCCACCCGGCGCTGGCGGCGGATTGGCCGAAAGGGCATCGTCGAACCAGCGGTTGAGCGCAGAGGTCGGCACGCGGCGGCTCCAGGCCTCGCGGATCGAAAATGCCGCCGCAATCATGTCGTCGAGGCCCTTGCCGGTACGTGCCGAGACTGCGAGCAGCGGCACGCCGCGCACTTGCGCAAGACCGTCGTCGAGCGCGGCACGAATGCCGTTGAACAGCTTCGAGGCATCCTCCGCCACGTCCCACTTGTTGATCGCGATCATCAGGGCGCGGCCTTCCTCCAGAACTTTGGAGGCGATCTTGAGGTCCTGGTGCTCCAGCCCCTTGGTCGCATCGAGCAGCAGGACCACGACTTCGGCGAAGTCGATTGCGTGGCGCGCATCGGCCACCGCCATGCGCTCCAGCTTCTCGACGACGCGCGCTTTCTTGCGCATGCCCGCAGTGTCGATCAGGCGCACCTCGCGTTCATCGCCGGTCTTGGGATCGGTCCAGAGCCAGTCGATCGCGATCGAATCGCGGGTGATCCCCGCCTCAGGACCGGTCAGGAGCCGGTCTTCACCGAGAAAGCGGTTGATCAGCGTCGACTTTCCGGCGTTCGGACGACCGACGATGGCCAGCTTGAGCGGCGCCTTGAGCAGCGCTTCCTCGTCGAATTCGGCTTCCTCTTCCTCGACCGGCTGCAGCGGCTCCAGATGCGGCAGCAGGGCTTCGAACAGGTCGCCCATGCCCTCGCCGTGTTCGGCCGAAATCGCCACCGGATCGCCGAGGCCAAGCGAGTAGGCTTCAAGCAGACCGCCCTCGCCCGCGCGCCCTTCCGCCTTGTTGGCGAGCACGATGACCGGCACCGGCGAGGCGCGCAGCCAGTTGCCGATTTCCTCGTCGAGCGGCGTCAGTCCGGCGCGCGCGTCCACAACGAACAGCGCGACGTCGGCAGTCGCCAGCGAGGCTTCGGTCTGCTTGCGCATCCGTCCGGGCAGGGTTTCCGCTTCGTCGTCTTCCCAACCGGCAGTGTCGACGATCTGGAATTTCAGCCCGAGCAGTTCGGCATCGCCGAAGCGCCGGTCGCGCGTGACGCCGGGCTGATCGTCGACGAGCGCGAGCTTCTTGCCGACCAGACGGTTGAACAGGGTGGATTTGCCGACGTTGGGCCGGCCTATGATGATGACTTGCGGGAGCATGATGGCGACTCGCTTGGGGATTTCCGAAGGCTTTGGCAAGCACCCGGCAAACATCCGGCAAATTCTTGCCGCTCCGTTAACCCAATTTTGCAGGCAAACGATAACTGTGCCTAGGTGATCTTGCAGGCATGAAAGGTTACTGCACAGCAAGCATTCTCGCATTGAGCGCGGCCGTAATCTCTCCGGCAAGTGCCCGCAGCGCGATCGACGCTATCGTGTCCAACGACGATTCCGGCAGCGCGGGCAGCCGCCCTCTTTCATCGGGTTCACCGAGCGCATCGGGCAATTCCGACTATCTGGAATGCGTGCCCTTCGCGCGGCAACTGTCCGGCCTGCAGATCTATGGCGATGCCCATACCTGGTGGAAGCAGGCCAAGGGCCGCTACGCCCGCGGTTTCGAACCGCGCGTCGGTGCCGTCCTGGCGATCGAGCCGCACGGCAACTCCACACTCGGCCATGTCGCAACGGTCACGCAGATCGTCGATTCCCGCACCATCCTGGTGAGCCATGCCAACTGGTCGGTTCCCGGCAAGATCGAGCGCAACGTCAGCGTTCTGGATGTCTCACCGGAAAACGACTGGAGCCAGGTGCGCGTCTGGTACGGCCCCGCCCACAACCTGGGCGCATCGCACTGGCCGGTCGCGGGTTTCATCTACAACGCCGAGCCCGGCGCGCTTCCCGCCGCAAGGTCGACCCGCGTTGCCTCCGAGGGCGATTCGGCAGCGTCGCAGGCGGAAGGCAAGAAAAAGGGCCGCCACAGCGACCCCATCGGCGACATCATCGCCGGAAACTACTGAGTTTACCCGAAAGGGGCCGGACCTGCGCCAGTTGGCAGGACCGGCCCCGAAACTCTCAATCGCGACGAGCGCTTACTTGGCGACGGGCGCGTCTTCGCCGAGATCCTCGTACCACGCTTCGACCGGGCCGCTCAGCTTGATCGTCAGCGGATTGCCGCGACGGTCGAGCGTCTTGCCTGCCTGAACGCGCACCCAGCCTTCGGAAATACAGTATTCCTCGACATTGTTGCGCACGGTGCCCTTGAAGCGGATACCGATGCCGCGACGCAGCTTTTCGGCATCGAAGAACTCGCTCTTCGGGTTGATGGCAATGCGATCGGGCGGCACGTCCGGGCCGGAACTGGTCTCTTCGGTCATGTCCCGCGCTTTAGTCGGCAATGGACGCTTGTCAATTCGTCCGGAGTTGTCTAGGGGCGCGCTTCCGCATTTGGAAGCGGGCGCGTAGCTCAGCGGTAGAGCACACCCTTCACACGGGTGGGGTCACAGGTTCAATCCCTGTCGCGCCCACCATCCCCTGCCGGGATGGCACCATCGGAAACTTGCCGAAATCCCTCCATTGATCGCAATCAATGCGCCTCTAGTCCCATCGGGCGCATGGCTCCTTCATCGAAGGAGGGAAATGCCATGTTCAAGACAAATGTCGGCACGATGGACCGATTGGGCCGCATCGTTCTGGGGATCATCCTCATCGCCCTCGTCTTTGTAGGACCGAAGACGGATTGGGGCTGGGTCGGGCTCGTTCCTCTGATGACGGGACTGTTCAGCACGTGCCCGCTCTATTCCATGTTCGGGATTCGCACCTGCAAGGCCGAGTGACACAGGCTATCTCGCGCTTGCGCCGGACTCGCCGAGACGGCATAGCCCGGCGCCATGCATGATATCCGCCTGATCCGTGAAAACCCGGCCGCTTTCGACGCCGGTCTCGCTCGCCGCGGGGTTGAACCCGCTTCCGCCCAGATCCTCTCGCTCGACGAGCAGCGCCGCGCGGTCGCAACGCGCATGCAGGAAAGCCAGAACCGCCGCAACGAGGCATCGAAGGCAATCGGCAAGGCGATGGGCCTGGGCGACGCGCAAACCGCCGAGGCGCTGAAAGCCGAAGTCACGCAACTCAAGGAAAGCCTCCCCGCGCTCGAAGCCGAGGAGAAGGAACTGACCGCCAGGCTGCATGACGAACTGGCACGTCTGCCCAACATCCCCGTCGACGAGGTTCCCGACGGCGAAGACGAGACGCAGAACGTCGAAGTGGCGAAGTGGGGCACCCCGCGCGAATTCGCCTTCACGCCCAGGGAACACGCGGATCTCGGCCCTGCGCTCGGCCTAGACTTCGAGACCGGCGCGCTGTTGTCGGGTGCGCGCTTCACGTTCCTCAAGGGCCAGATGGCCCGCCTGCACCGCGCCCTTGCGCAATTCATGCTGGACACGCAGACCGCGGACAACGGCTATATGGAATGTAACGTCCCGCTGCTGGTCAAGGACGATGCCGCCTTCGGCACCGGACAGCTTCCCAAGTTCTCCGAAGACTTGTTCCAGACTACCGACGGGCGCTGGCTGATCCCCACCGCCGAAGTCAGCCTGACCAACGCGGTGCGCGAACAGATCGTCGATGCCGAGGCCCTGCCCCTGCGCATGACAGCGCTCACCCCCTGCTTCCGTTCCGAGGCGGGTGCGGCGGGCCGCGACACGCGCGGCTTCATCCGCCAGCACCAGTTCGAGAAAGTCGAACTCGTCACCGTCTGCAAGCCGGAAGAAAGCGAAGCCGAGCACGACCGCATGGTTGCAGCCGCCGAGGGCATCCTTCAGGCGCTGGAACTGCCCTATCGCAAGGTTCTGCTTTGTGCCGGCGACATGGGCGCCACCGCTCGCAAGACCTTCGACCTCGAAGTCTGGCTGCCCGGCCAGGGCGCCTACCGCGAGATCAGCTCGATCTCGAACTGCGGTGATTTCCAGGCGCGCCGCATGAACGCGCGCTACAAGCCCGAAGGCAGCAAGAAGACCGAGTTCCTGCACACGCTGAACGGCTCGGGCCTGGCGGTAGGTCGCACCCTCGTAGCCGTGCTGGAAAACTACCAGCAGGAAGACGGTTCGGTCGCGGTACCGGAAAAGCTCAAGGCCCGGATGGGTGGGATCGAGAAGCTGGAGCCGCTCGCCTGAGCGACGCGCCGGCGTGAATTCGCCGGCATGTAGCCCCGGACAATGGGCCCCGAAGGCGATTCGGGGCGACGAAGGAATTTGATCAATGCGTATCCTTCTCACCAATGACGACGGCATCAATGCGCCGGGTCTCTACGTTCTCGAGAAGATCGCGGCACAGCTTTCCGACGACATCTGGATCTGCGCGCCGAGCGAGGAACAGTCTGGGGCCGGCCACTCATTGACCCTGACGCGCCCGGTGCGTCTGCGCGAACACGCGCCTCGCCGCTACTCGGTTACCGGAACGCCGACCGATTCGGTAACGATGGCGCTGCGCAAGGTGCTGCCCGGCGCGCCCGACCTGATCCTGTCGGGCGTGAACCGCGGCGCGAACCTGGGCGACGACATCACCTACTCGGGCACGGTCTCGGCCGCCATGGAAGGGGCGTTGGCCGGCATTCCCTCGATCGCGTTGAGCCAAGTCTATTCCAAGGAAGGCGTCGGCAACAACGTCGACTTCTCCGCTGCCGAAGAATGGGGCGCCAAGGTGCTGCGGCCATTGCTCGACGCGCCCTTCGCGCCGCGCACGCTGATCAATGTCAACTTCCCCGCGATCCCCGCGCACAAGGTTAACGGCATCCGCGTGGTGAGGCAGGGATTCCATGATTACGCCCGCGGTTCGGTGGTGGAAGGCATTGATCCTAGAGGTTTTCCTTACTTTTGGTTTGGTTTACACGGCATTGAGCATACCCCGGGTCACAACACCGACCTGGAAGCCATCGCGGAAGGATTTGTCTCGGTGACGCCATTGCAGCTCGACCTGACGCACGATGCGTCGATGTCCAATCTGGTGGATCGCTACAAGGCATGAAGGCCCCTCTACTGCTCGCCGCGGCAGCTGTGCTGCCGGGACTGGTAATTGCGCCGACGCAGGCACAGGCCGCCAATGCCGCGCAGGAAGCGGTCCATGTGGTGGAGCCGGGCGAAACCCTGAACGGGATCGCCAACCGCGCTGGCGTGGATGCAGGCGATCTTGCCAAGGCGAACAACCTGCAAGCGCCATTCGTGGTGCGCGTCGGGCAGGAGCTGGCGATCCCGCGGGGCAGCGCGACAGACAGCAGTCCCGCAGCGGCCAGCGGCACCTATGAAGTTACCTTCGGCGAAACGCTCTACGGCATCGCCAATCGCACCGGCGCGCCTGCCAGCGCTATCGCCAGCGCAAACGGGCTTGAGCCGCCTTACGTGCTGCGCATCGGCCAGAAGCTGACCATTCCCGGCAAGACGCAGGACACCGGCACCGTCAGGACCGCATCGCGGGAGATCGCCGCGCGCACCGAATCGACCTCCATCATCTCGCCCGAGCAGGAGACGGTCCATAGCGTCACCCCCGGCGAAACGCTCGGCGGCATTGCCGCACGCGCCAAGGTTGCCCGCATCCTTATCGCCGAAGCCAATGGGCTGCAGCCGCCCTATATCGTCAAGGCCGGTCAGAAGCTGCAGATCCCACGCACCCGCCGCCACACCGTGAAGGCGGGCGACACCGGCTTTGCGATTTCCTACAAGTACGCCGTGCCCTGGGACCAGATCGCCACCGCCAATGGTCTCGATCCGGAGGCACCGGTCAAGCCAGGTCAGAGCCTGCTGATCCCGACCCTGCTCAACCTGCAGAAGAGCGCGACAGCACAGCCCGCGGTTTCGGCCGCTGTGCCCGCACCCATCACGCCCGCCGCAAGCAAGTCGCGCTTCCTCTGGCCGGTCTACGGCCCGGTCCGCCGCGATTTCAGCAGCGGCGCGAATTATCACGACGGTCTCGACATCACCGCTGCCAAGGGCACGATGGTCCGGGCCGCAGCCGCCGGTACGGTCAAGTTCGCCGGCAAGGAAAAAGAGCAGTTCGGCAATCTCGTCGTGATCGATCACGGCGATGGCTGGTTCACCGCCTATGGTTTCCTCAGCCGCATCACGGTCAAGGACGGCGCCAGGGTAGCCGCCGGCGAGCGGATCGGGCTCGTGGGAGACACAGGCCGGGCCAAGGGCGACGAACTGCACTTCGAAGTGCGCCGTGACGGCAAGCCGGTAGACCCGCTGGACGAACTGCCCAAGTCACCCTAAGCCTCGGTTATGTCGAAGAAGCGGCCCAACCCGGCACTGTTCAAGCCGCTGCGTCGCGCTATCGGCGTCCCGGTCTGGGCCGATGTCGCCATTCGCCTCGGGCTGGCGCTCGGACTTATCTTCCTCGTCGTCATGGTCCACTGGCTCGATCGCGATGGCCTGAAAGACACGCACGACGGCACCGTCAGCTTCCTCGACGTCGTCTATTTCACGATGATCTCGATCACCACGACCGGCTTCGGCGACATCGCCCCGGTCAGTGACAAGTCGCGCCTGATCGAAGCGGTCATCGTCACACCGATCCGCCTGGCGGTGATCTACATCTTCGTCGGTACGGCCTATAATTTCATCATCAAGCGCAGCTGGGAGACTTGGCGCATGAAGCGCATCCAGGAACGGCTCGAAGACCACATCGTCGTGCTCGGCTACGGCGTCAGCGGGTCCGAAGCGGTACAGGAACTGATCGCGCGCGGCACCGATCCCTCGTGCATCGTCGTCATCGACCCCAGTTCGGCAAGACTCGCACTTGCGGAAAGCGCCGGCTGCAACGTCATGGAGGGCGATGCCACACGTGACGAGACGCTGGAAGCCGTGCGCATTGGCAAGGCCCGCTCGATCCTCGTGTCGGCAGGCCGCGACGATACCACGATCCTCATCATCCTGACCGCCCGCCATGTCGCCCCCAAGGTGCCGATCACGGCGGTGGTGCGCGCCGACGACAACGAACTGCTGGCCCGACAGGCCGGGGCCGACAACGTGATCAACCCTGTGCGCTTCACCGGCCTGTTACTGGCCGGGTCGGCGGAAGGCCAACACATCTCCGAGTACCTGTCGGATCTCGCGTCGGTCACGGGCCGCGTCCAGCTCGTCGAACGCAAGGTCAAGCCTGACGAGATCGGCAAACCACTTGAGAAGATCGCGACCGGCAAAGGCTTGCGGATCTACCGCGGATCTCGCGTGATCGGCTTCTGGGAGCCGGACGCCAACGCGCTGGAGCCCGACGACCTGATCGTCGAGATTTCCTACGCCAGTTGCGACCCGGCCTGATTTCTCTGGATCAACCCAGCGCCCAGAACACGAGGCCCATGGCAAGGTAGGCAACGAGCCAGAACGCACAATCGAACACCCGCCGCATCGGCTCAGTGCGATTGCGCAGTTCGACCAGCCAAACGGCGGGCATCACGAAAGCAATGGCGATGCCCCCGGTCTGCATGAAGTAAA
This sequence comes from Novosphingobium sp. KN65.2, assembly GCF_001368935.1. Lineage (NCBI taxonomy): Bacteria > Pseudomonadati > Pseudomonadota > Alphaproteobacteria > Sphingomonadales > Sphingomonadaceae > Novosphingobium > Novosphingobium sp. KN65.2. Next base: position 111,843 of record NZ_CCBH010000161.1, on the reverse strand, counting down.
GCCATGGCTTGGCCTGCAGCGTCTCAACGCCGATCCGGGCGAAACTGTGCCCGAACATCGCCGAGCTCACGAACATCAGCACAGCCACGAGGATATAGTTCCCTCGCGTTTCCGCCTTGCCGGGAATCAGCTGGCCGCTCTTGCGGGTAAAGGTGCCGAACCACGCAATGCTGATGCCAAGGGCCACTGCCGCGGCGATAACTACCGCCACCCAGTTTACCGGACCCATGCAGAAACTCCTTCCCGATTCAGGCCATATCCCATTGAAAAAGCCTTGTTAGCCACAGTCTCGCAGCCTTCGGCATCAGGCGCAAGCGTGCGATTGCGCATGCTTGGAAAAGCTGCGTTTCATTCAATTCGTGACTCATCGCCTCAATCGGCGTATCGGGCGCGCCATCCCATGGCCATAGAACTCCCCTCCCCGCCGAAGGTCGGCATGGTCAGCCTTGGCTGCCCCAAGGCCCTTGTCGACTCCGAACGTATCCTCACCCGACTGCGTGCAGACGGCTACACGATGAGCCCGGACTATGCCGGTGCCGACGTCGTGCTGGTCAACACCTGCGGCTTCCTCGATTCCGCTAAGGAAGAGAGCCTGGCAGCGATCGGTGAAGCCATTGCCGAGAACGGCCGTGTCATCGTGACAGGCTGCATGGGCAATGAAGCCGAGACGATCCGCGCCCGCTTCCCGGACGTGCTCGCCGTGACCGGTGCGCACCAGTACGAAGCCGTCGTCGAAGCCGTTCACGAAGCCGCGCCGCCGGATCTCAGCCCCTACCTCGACCTGATCCCGCAGGCTTACGACGAGGCAGGGGTCAAGCTGACGCCGCGTCACTACAGCTACCTGAAGATTTCAGAGGGCTGCAACCACGCTTGCGCGTTCTGCATCATCCCACAGCTGCGCGGGAAACTCGCCAGCCGCCGCATCGACGCGGTGCTGCGTGAAGCGGAAAAGCTGGTGCAGGCCGGAACCCGCGAACTGCTGGTGATCAGCCAGGACACGTCGGCCTATGGCGTTGACGTGCGGCACGAGGAACGTTCGTGGAAGGACCACGCGGTCCGCACCCACATGACCGACCTCGCCCGCGAACTGGGCCAGCTCAGGGACGCACAGGGCCGCGCCCCTTGGGTGCGCCTGCACTACGTCTATCCCTATCCACACGTCGATGCGGTCATCCCGCTGATGGCCGAGGGGCTGCTGACGCCCTACCTCGACATTCCGTTCCAGCACGCCGCGCCCTCTGTCCTCAAGGCGATGAAGCGCCCCGCCAACGAAGCCAAGGTGCTCGAACGCCTGCGCTCCTGGCGCGAGATCTGCCCGGACATCGCGATTCGCTCCAGCTTCGTCGTCGGCTTCCCCGGCGAGACCGAAGCCGATTTCGAGTACCTGCTCGACTGGCTCGAGGAAGCGCAGCTCGACCGCGTCGGCGCATTCCGCTTCGAGCCGGTTGCAGGCGCTGCAGCCAACGACCTGCCGGGCGCCGTGCCGGAAGAGGTCAAGGAAGAGCGGTACGCCCGGATCATGGAAAAGACCGCCGCGATAAGCGCCGCCAAGCTTCAGTCCAAAATCGGCCGAATCCTGCCCGTCATCATCGACGAGGTGGGCGAACCGGATGAGGATGGCGACATCGGCGCAACGGGACGTTCGCAAGCCGATGCACCGGAGATCGACGGTAACGTCTTCCTCCGCGATGTCGGAAAAGACCTGCAAGTCGGTGATATCGTTGACGTTCTTGTCGAAGATGCGGACGAACACGACCTGTTCGGAGCACGCAGCGATACCTGACCCGGATCGCCCTCAGGACATTCCAGTTGCAAAACATGCAACTTCAGGAAAATTTTTCGCATTTGCGGAATGACCCGATCACGAGCATATGGAGCGGGCCTTTCAGGCATCCTCTCCCAAATAAACTTCCATGGGCCGGTCTTCGGATCGGCCCTTTTTTTGTCCGCTTCGGGCTTTTCCCGTGATTTGAAACGCGGCGGCGGTAAGAGGATGCAGTGAGCATCGACAGCGCCCCCCTCGACATCCTGATCGTCGGCGCCGGCATTTCCGGGATCGGCATGGCTGCTCACCTGCAGCGCAATCTGCCCGGAAAGCGCATGGCCATCCTCGACAGGCGCGAAAATCTCGGGGGAACCTGGGACCTGTTCCGCTATCCCGGCGTGCGATCGGACAGCGACATGTACACACTGGGCTTCGCTTTCGCGCCATGGTCGGGCGAAAGGTCGGTGGCGCGCGGCGAGGAAATCCTGTCCTATCTGGGGCAGGTGGCAGCCCGGTACGACCTCGACCGCCACATGCATTTCTCGCACGAAGTTACCCACGCCGATTGGGACAGCAGCCAATCGTTCTGGCGCGTGACCGCGAAGACCGCAAAGGGCTCCGCCGAATTCCTGACCCGGTTCCTGTTCCTCGGCTCGGGCTATTACGACTACGACGTGCCCCACGATCCGCAGATCGCCGGACTCAACGACTTTGCAGGCCCGGTGCTGCATCCGCAGTTCTGGCCGCAGGATTTCGATCCTGCCGGTAGGCGCATTGCCGTGATCGGTTCGGGCGCGACTGCGGTGACGCTGGTTCCCGCCCTTGCCGATGCCGGCGCCCGCGTGACGATGGTCCAGCGCACGCCAAGCTGGTTCCTCGCCCAGCCTGCCCGCGACCTGTTTGCGACCTCCGCCGCGAAAGTCCTGCCGCGCCGCTGGGCTTACAGCCTTACCCGCCTGCGCAGCAACGCGCTGCAGTACTGGTTCTTCAACAAGTCGCGCCGCGAGCCCGAGCAGATGGGCGCCTGGCTCAAGCAACGCATTCGCGATCAACTCGGCGAACACTACGATGAAAAGGCCTTCACCCCGCCTTACGGCCCCTGGGTCCAGCGCATGTGTTTCGTACCTGACGGGGATTTCTTCAAGGCGATCCGCGAGGGCCGGGCTGCTCTCGCCACTGGCGCCATCGGGCGCGTCACCGCCGATGCCATAGAACTGGAAAGCGGTGAGCGTGTCGACGCCGATGCCATCGTCACGGCAACCGGCCTGCGCCTGGCGACCCTGGGCAAGATCGCAATTTCACTCGACGGCAGCCCCGTGAACTTCGGCGAGCACTGGTACTATCGCAATTGCATGTTTTCGAACGTACCCAATCTCGCCGCCGTATTCGGCTATCTCAACGCGGCATGGACCGGCCGGGTCGACATGGTGAGCGAATGGCTCTGCCGCCTACTCGGCCAGATGGATGCGTGGGGTGCCGATACGGCTGTGCCGTTCCTGCCCCCCGACCATGACCTTGAGGCAGATGATCCCCTTGCCGGCTATTCTTCGGGTTATCTCCAGCGAGGCCGCCACCTCATCCCGAAAAGTGCAAGCCGTTCTCCCTGGCGGCTCAGCCACGACCTCATGCGCGACCGCCGCGAATTCCGGGAATTGCCGATCGATGACGGGCATTTGCGGTTCAGTCGCGGAGGTCGGCAATTATAGCCCGCCGCGGCTAGCGATCCGTGCGCATTTGTCCTAGCCATGCGGCCATGGCCGAATCCACGCGAATCTACACCGCCGCCCTCGTCGTCATCGGCGACGAGATTCTGTCCGGACGCACCCACGACAAGAACATCGCCCAAGTGGCGAGCTGGCTGCAGATCCAGGGGATCCGCCTCGCCGAAGTGCGCGTGGTGGCGGATAACACGCCGGCCATCGTCGAGGCGGTCAACACCCTGCGGGCCCGCAACGACTACCTGTTCACTACCGGCGGCATCGGGCCGACGCATGACGACATCACTGTCGATGCAATCTCCGAGGCGCTTGGCGTCGAGGTCATCGTCCACCCCGAGGCCCGCGCCATCCTCGAGCAGTACTACGAGACACGCGGCGGGCTGACCGATGCCCGCCTGCGCATGGCCCGCACGCCGGACGGGGCCGACCTGATCCCCAACCGTTACACCGGCGCCCCCGGCATTCGGCACGGCAACATCTTCATCATGGCGGGCGTGCCAAGCATCACCGCCGGCATGCTCGATGCTCTTTCAGGCCAGCTTGAAGGCGGCGCGCCGCTGCTGTCCGAGACCATCGGCTGCTGGGTCGGCGAGAGCGAAGTGGCGGACCTCCTGCGCGAGACGGAAAAGGCATTCGCGACCTGCCAGATCGGCTCCTACCCGTTCTGGCGCGAAGGCCGTACCGGCGCCAATTTCGTTATCCGTTCGACCAGCGCCGATGACCTTGCCGCCTGCACCCGCGCACTGGTTCGGGGCCTTGAAGCCATGGACCGGCCGGCCGTTGCCGGTGGCATCTAAGGCCACCATAGCGCCCCTGCTGCTTTCGCTTGCGCTCAACGGCTGCGCCAGCGCCACGCTGGTTCGGTTCGAACGGGCCCTTGCCGCGCAGGACAGCGCGACGCTGGCACTGCAGGACTGGTGCATGGCAAGGGGGATCGGCAATCCTCCTCGGGTTTCCGCCAATGCCGTCCGCAACGACGATGCGCCCCTGCCTTCGGACGCGCTCGACCTGCTGCGCGTGGATGACAAGGCGAACCTGGGGTATCGCCATGTCAAGCTCGACTGCGGCGGGGTGACGCTGTCGCAGGCACATAACTGGTTCGTGCCATCGCGCCTGACGCCGGAAATGAATGCCGCGCTGCGCGAAACCGATACGCCCTTCGGCACGGTCGTCGCCCCGCTTCGCTTTACCCGCCAACGCCTCGCCGCATTCCGTGGCCGGGCGGAGGGCTGCCCCCAAGGGACGATCCTCTCCCACCGCGCCGTGCTTCAGCTACCCGATGGGCGGCCGATCAGCCTCGTCGTCGAATGTTATCAGGCCGCTGCGCTGCACTTACCGGATGGCGCGTTCACCGCGGACACCTTGCCAATCGAAGCGGACTGAGCCCGGACCATCCGGGCAAAGAAAAGGGCCGGCAAGGTTTCCCCCGCCGGCCCATTCCTAACCGTTTGCCCGGTCCTGAAAGAATCAGGCGCCGGCGACCTCGGTCGTGTCGATCTTGAGGCCGGGGCCCATCGACGAAGACAGCGAGATCTTGCGAACGTACTTGCCCTTGGCGCCCGAAGGCTTGGCCTTCACGATCGCGTCGACGAATGCGTTGAAGTTGGTCTTCAGATCTTCGTCCGAGAACGACATCTTGCCGATACCGGCGTGGATGATGCCCTGCTTCTCGACGCGGAACTCGATCTGGCCGCCCTTGGCGTCCTTCACGGCCTGCTCGACGTTCGGGGTGACGGTGCCCAGCTTCGGGTTCGGCATCAGGCCCTTGGGGCCCAGCAGCTTACCGAGACGGCCGACGACGCCCATCATGTCCGGGGTGGCAATGACGCGGTCGTAGTCGAGGTTGCCGGCCTGCATGTCTTCCATGAGGTCCTCGGCGCCCACCTTGTCGGCGCCAGCAGCGAGAGCGGCCTCGGCCTTGTCACCCTTGGCGAACACGGCGACCTTGACGGTCTTGCCGGTGCCGGCCGGGAGCGAGACCATGCCACGGACCATCTGGTCAGCGTGACGCGGGTCGACGCCCAGGTTCATCGCGACTTCAACGGTCTCGTCGAACTTGGTGGTCTTGAGTTCGCGCAGCAGGGTCAGAGCCTCACCGACGGGGTAGTGCTTCTGGTTGTCGCCCAGCTTCTCGGTGAGTGCCTTCTGCTTCTTGTTCAGCTTTGCCATGGAATCAGCCCTCCACCACTTCGAGACCCATCGCGCGGGCCGAGCCTTCGATGATGCGGGTAGCCGCTTCGATATCGTTGGCGTTGAGATCCTTCATCTTGATCTCGGCAATCTCGGACAGCTTCGAGCGCGCGATCTTTCCGGCCGAAACCTTGCCGGGCTCCTTCGAGCCGGACTTGAGGTTGGCAGCCTTCTTGATGAGGAAGGTGGCAGGCGGGGTCTTGGTGACGAAAGTGAAGCTGCGATCCGCATAGACCGTGATGATGGTCGGGATCGGCATGCTCTTTTCGAGCTCCTGCGTGGCGGCATTGAACGCCTTGCAGAATTCCATGATGTTCACGCCGCGCTGACCCAGAGCAGGGCCGATCGGCGGAGAGGGGTTGGCGGCGCCCGCGGGCACCTGCAGCTTGATGTAACCTTCGATCTTCTTGGCCATGAGGCCGCTCCTTTCACACTTTCGCGCCGGACCCCGCGCAAATTGGCGAAATCGGGCGCTCATGTTTAGCGGTATGACGGATGCACCGGGCATCCTCCCGCCGGGAATCGCACCGGCAGGGCCGGTCCGAAGGGCGCGCCCCTAAACGATATCCGGAGAAAAGGGAAGAGACAGTTGCACGGCGCAGGCACCCGCCGACCCGTGAGATCACACCGGACTGGTCCTTCCTGCGCCGATATGTCGCTTGCGCCGCGGCCATGCCCGCCGGATCGCCCGGCGGCTCGGCTGCTCTGCCATGCGATAGCACGAGTCTGCCAGGATCAGGACCGTACCGGCAAACGCGGCAATCACGACCACTTGCGCCGTGCCCTTCCCGGGCAAACCGCGCGACGGCGAAGTCGGCCAACCGGCCGCGAGTCAGGGGCTCACTGCCCTCACCTGCGTTCTGCCCCAGACAGACGTGCGCGAAAATATAGCCGGAGATGAGCAAGAAGAGGTCGACCAGGGTCCAGCCCCAGTCGTAAATCCAGTGATAGAGGCGCGGCTCGTCCCCATGCATGCCTGCGGGGAACAACTGCTGCGTATGATAGAGGAAAGCGACACCGCAGGCGGCCAGCCCGCGCAATCCGTCGAGACGTGTCAGCCTCCCGACATCGCGCCCTGGCTCATCCGCCGCCCGATTCATGCCAACTCCTGATTCGCTGGCGGCTCTTAGCCCCTGCTCGGTAACGCCCGGGTTAAGCTGACATCGCGCATGTCGATGCGGCCGCGCACGAGGCGCCGGGTCGGCACTTCGGCCAGCAGATAGAGCAGTTCGGACGCGATCAGGACGGCCAGCCCGTAAAGCAGGGTCGCGCCGAGCATGAACCAGCCGCTGCCTTCCTGCCTGCCCATGATCCGCACGATCAGGTCCAGCATCGGCACATGGACCAGGAAAATCGCGTAGCTGCGATCGCCCAGCCAGAGCAGGACGCGGCTTTCCAAAAGCGGCACTCGCAGGGCCAGCAGCAGCAGGGACGGCCAGGCCAGGAGGCTGAGCGGCAGCAGCGGGCTGACATTGCCCATGTCGAGCGCAATGGCGAGCGCGAAGATGACCGAGAGCACGAGCGGGGACGACTTGCGGAGCTCGACCCGCCGCCGCCACAGGATCTGTCCGATAAAGAAGCCGAGTATGCCGCGCATCAGCAGGTCCTGATTCCACGGCCCGCCCGGCAGACCGAAAACGAGGATGAACACCGTACTCACGAAAATGGCGGCGATCGAAACCTTGAGGAGTGTCGGCCGTCCGGCGTGAAGCGCCAGCCCGAAGAAGCCGCAGCAGATCGCTTCGACCGAGACGAGCCAGGCAGACGGATTGAAGGACTGCACCGCTGGCTGCACCAGCCCCTGCAACATGAGCAGGTGGGTCAGCAGCGCGGCCTCGCCGTTTTGCGGAAGCCCCCAGTAGAGCGCGGCGCACAGGACCAGCAGCAACAAATGGAGCGGATAGAGGCGCGCCAGGCGCCCGAATGTGAAGGACGCCAACTCATCGCGGCTGCCGAGCCCTCGCCCACCGATATAGATGTGCGCAAAGATGAAGCCGGAGATGACGAAGAACAGGTCGACGATGCTCCAGCCCCAGGTATGGAGCCAGTCGATCACCGGTCCTGCATGGTCGAACGAACCTGCCGTGAAGAGAGCCTGCGCCTGGTAGCCAAGGACAATGACCAGAACGGCAATGCCGCGAAGGCCGTCGAGTTGCCCCAACCGGACCACGCCCCCTCCAAACGCGTCGTGCGTTTGTCGCATCTTCAATTCCCCCAAATCTTATGCACAGGGTAGCGACCGATTAGTTAATATCACGCTAAGTCCAATCCAACACCCTGATACACGACGGAATTCGGTATGATCACGCCTGTTATGCAACACGAAACAGGTGATTGCCGCGCACTGCATACCAAGGTATATAGCACGATATGGAAAATGGTAACGCGAAAGCCACCGATCTGATCGCCGAACTCGGGTTCCTGTGCCTGGGAAGCCGTTTTCGCCGTCTGGGCGAACGTTTGCAGGCGGGCGTTTCCGAACTCGCCGGGTTGGAAGGCATTACCCTGCAACCTGCCCAGTTTCCGATCATTGTCGCGCTGGAACATGGTCCTCTGACTGTCGGTGCGCTGGCCCGGCGGCTTGACCTGAGCCAGCCCGGCATCACCCGCGGCATCGGCAAGCTGCTGGTCGAGGGCCTGATCGAGCAAGTCGAGAACGATGGTGACCAACGCCTGCGCGCCTTCACCCTCAGCGATGCCGGCCGCGCGCTTCTGGCGCGCGTTCAGGAACGCGTGTTTCCGCTAGTCCAGCGCGCCGTGGCCGACTTGTGCGAAGGGCCCGCCGACGACCTGCTGGGCCATCTCACCCGCCTCGATCATGCCCTGGCAATGACCCCGTTCGAACAGCGCCTGCGCGCCATGCTTAGTGAAGGGAGCGGATCATGAGCGAACATGTCCTCGACCGTCTGATCTGGAATGCCCTGACCGGCGAGCAGGCCGGGTTCGCCATCGGATCGGGCAAGGCCCGGCGCTATCGGTCGGACATCGGTCCGCTCGCAGCAACGCAGGACCGCTCGCGGGAAAGCCAGGCAGATCTTGCCGCCCTCGTTCGCCAGCACGGCTCCCTGTTCATCGTTGAACTGGAGCAAGAGGCGAGGCAAGCGATGGAGCCCGATGGAACGCGCGTTGCCAAGCGCCGTCAGGGAATCCAGCTCGTTTTCTCAGGTGAACGCCCTGCCCTCGACGATGCTGCATTGGTGAGGCTTGACCGCGACCACTACCCGCAGATGCTGGAACTGGCGCGACTGACCGAACCCGGCCCGTTCGCGGACAGCACTGCCGACTTGGGCCAGTTCTGGGGAATGTTCGAAGAGGGAAGGCTCGTCGCCATGGCCGGGCAACGCATGCGGGTCCCGGGCTATGTCGAAGTCAGCGGCGTCTGCACGCTTCCGCAAGTGCGCGGGCGGGGCCTGGCCTCGCGGCTGATGCGCAAGGTTATCGCCGATATCCTGGATGAAGGCCGCGTGCCGTTCCTGCATAGCTATGCGGACAATGAAAGCGCGCTGGCGCTTTATGGACACCTCGGCTTTGCCGAGCGCGCCCGCGTCTGGATGACGCTGTACGACGCCGCACCCTGACAGGCGCGGCGTCGTACCGGATTACTTGCTGAGTTCGACGTGCTCGAAGTCGAGCTCGACCGGCGTTGCGCGACCGAAGATCGACACCGAAACCTTGACGCGGTTCTTGTCGAAATCGAGTTCTTCGACGATGCCGTTGAAGCTGGCGAACGGTCCGTCGAGGACCTTCACCGAATCGCCGATCTCGTAATCGATGTTGATCTGCTTGCGCGGCTCTGCAGCAGCGGCTTCGGCAGCGCCGAAGTAGCGTGCGGCCTCGCTCTCGCTGATGGCCTGCGGCTTGCCGCTGGCACCCAGGAAGCCGGTGACCTTCGGGGTGTTCTTGACGAGGTGGTAGACGTCGTCGTTCAGCGTCAGCTTGGCAAGAACGTAGCCGGGCATGGTCTTGCGCTCGACCTGCACCTTCTTGCCACGCTTCACTTCGGTGACGTTTTCGTGCGGGACCTGCACTTCTTCGACGAGCTGCGACAGCCCCATCCGCTCCGCCTCGGCCAGGATCGCTTCCTTAACCTTGTTCTCGAAGCCGGAGTAGGCGTGGATGATGTACCAACGGGCCATGGTTCTCTCTTCTTCCGGTTTTCAGACGATCACAGCAGCGACAGGAGCGAGCTGACGACCCAGCCGAACAGCGCGTCGATTCCAAGGAAGAACGTGGCGAGCAGCACCGTCATGATGCCGACAAAGATCGCCGTCGTCACAGTTTCCTGGCGCGAGGGCCAGTGAATCTTGGAGGCTTCTGCGCGCACCTGCCGGATGAATTCGCCGGGAGTGGTCTTGGCCATGTCAGTTGCTCTCGTGTCTCTTGCCTGATGCCTGAGAAAAAACTCTCATATCTTCCGGCTAGGGGAAATCGCCGCCCCCGCCGGGGCCGGGGGGGGGGTTATCCGCTTGTCGGAAGGAAGATGCGACTTAGCTTCCGTCCACCGGATTTGCAAGGTCTGCCGGTATGGCAAGTCGTGCAAGGAACGAGTTGGACGTGCTGTAGAGGATCCGGGCGCCGTTCGGCAGTGCCACCGGCTTCGCCTTGCCGATGTACCACAGGTACTCGGCATGGACCGCGGGACGGAACTTGCGCAAGTCTATCCGCTGGTTCGATGAGTAGAGAATGCGCTGCGTCGGATCGGCGAAGCGGAAGGCGGTTTCGCGCATCGTGAGCATGTGCACGTCGGGCAAGGCGAAGTTGGAGTTCTCCATCGCGCTGCGCCGGACGACGGCATAACTGCCGAAATGCTCGAAGGGGCCGAATAGCCACTGGCTGCGCGGGATGGCCACCGCCGTCGCCACTTTCGCGCCTTCGGGCATGTAGTCGAGCGCGGCAATCATCTGACGGGCCGTCTGCGCGTCCTGGTACCAAGCCACCGAAGTGATCGCGAGGCGGCTCGTGAACAGCAGGCCGGAAAGCGCAAGGCCCCAGCGCGGCGCGGGCCAGTTGATGGCGAGGCACGCGACAAGCAGCGCCGTCGTGCTGAGGCGATAGTCGGCATAGTCGCCGCCGAAGATCTGCCGCGGTACCGCCAGGGTCAGGCCGAAGAGGATCAGGGCTGCCCAGCCCATGCGCCCGTCTATGCGGCGCGTGACGAAAGCCACGAACAGGACCAGCGCCAACACCGCCACGCTGGTCACGTCCAGCAGGTAGTCGTAGCTGCGCATCGCCTTGTAGAGGATGCCCCATTTGTAATCGAGCACGCCGCCGCCGTACGAGACCTTCGAATTGGCGCCCATGCCCAGCAGCATCGGCACCAGCGGGAAGATCAGCGGCCAGGGCTTGAGGAACGGGCGCCAGTCCAGCCAGTTGCGCCGCTTGGTCCATTCGTAGCCGAACACCAGGACGCCCAGCACGCCCCATCCCGATACGTGGCAAAGCCACACGACGAAGCCCGCAGGGATGAACAGCAGGCGCCGCGTCCAGTGACGCTCATCGAGCTGGACCCAGACCGCAAAGGCGAACAGCGCCAGCGCGACCGAGAGCGAATAGTTGAGGAAGCCCATCAGCAACGAGGGCGACCAGATCGTCGCGAAAGCCAGGATCGCCCCGACGCCGACGCGGCGGCGCAGCGTCCAACTGACCGAAATGATCGAAAGGCCGGTAAGAATGGGGATCAGCGCCACGATGATGCGGCCGGCCAGCTCGATCCCGAACAGCGGCGCCATCGGCACCATCAGCAGTTCCACGCCGAGGTTGCCGGTCCATTCCCACTTGAACTGGAAGTACTTGGTCAGGAACGGATCCCGCCCGTGATCGACCATGATCTGATAGCCGGCGAGGTGCGAGGGATAGTCCGTCATCTGCGGCGTCCACGCCAGCAGGGCTGGCAGGGCCGCGAGGAATGACAGGAAAATGCCAAGCCAAAGCGCTTCGTCGCGTTTCAGTCTGCCTGACGCGCTTGTCTCAACCGTATTGTGCCGCGCGGTTCCGTGCATTTGCGACTGAATCTTCCCCGATACGCCACTAAGAACGTGAGCCCCGGACGGACCATACGGTCCGAGTCGCAGGACGCGGCCCTCCTAATCGTCACAAGGCGATTGGCAAGCCTGCCAGCGATACAGCCGATTTCCGCTCGCCGCAAATTCCCATCGCATGATCGCGTGACGAATCGTCACCCCTTGAGGGGAAAGCTTCGAACTCAACGATTTTCGGAAAATTGGCAGGAGTGCACGGACTCGAACCGTGGGCCCTCGGTTTTGGAGACCGATGCTCTACCAACTGAGCTACACTCCTGCGGGCGCCGTGGCCTCTAGATGGAGCCGCGATGGATTACAAGAGTGTCCTTACAAGATATTCGACGGCACAACGATTTGCTAAGCTCCTGCAAGGCAATACCGCCGTGAACAAGGTCCCGGAAACCACCGTGCACGCACCGCGAACCGCGAACATGATCGAGCCCGAACTGCTCATGCTCGCCTACCGCAGCGGGATTTTCCCGATGGCGGACAGTCGCGACGATCCGGAAATCTTCTGGATCGAGCCACGCCAGAGGGCGATTCTCCCGCTCGATGGCTTTCACCTGTCCAAGTCGCTGGCGCGCACGCTGCGGCGCGGCCGCTTCACCGTAACCTGCAACGTGGCGTTCTCGGATGTCATGGAAGCCTGCGCCGCTCCGCGCGCGGTGCGCGAGGATGACGACGAAGGCGGAAGCTGGATCAGCCACCGCATCCAGGACAGCTACGAAAACCTGCACTTCCTGGGCCATGCGCACTCGATCGAATGCTGGCAGGAGGCGCTAGACGGCAGCGGGCGGCAGCTGGTCGGGGGTCTCTATGGCGTCGGGTTCGACAGGGTGTTCTGCGGCGAATCGATGTTTTCGCGCGTGCCCGATTCGTCGAAGGTCGCCCTCGCCTGGCTCGTCGCGGCCTTACGACGCGCAGGCGCGATCCTGCTCGACTGCCAGTTCATCACTCCACACCTCGCCTCGCTTGGCGCAGTGGAAATGCCGCAGAAGCGCTACCTGACGCTGCTGAAGGCCGCTCAGTTCGCGCTGGAATCCGATGCAGAGGCGCTCGGGCTCGGAGCCGGTACAGGCGCCGGACTGGGCGCGGGGCTCGGAGCAGGCGTGCTATCGCTGCCAGAAGGCTTCGCCGCACTGCTGGCAGATGCAGCCGAAGCCGGGCTCGCGTCCTGCCCCGGGAAGCTCATCGCGCAGGACTTGACCCAGACATCGTAAACCGGGTGCTCGACCACGTTGAGGCCGGGCGAATTCTTGAACAGCCAGCCTGAGAACACCTTGTGCCAGGCGAGCTTTTCCTTCGACGAACTGCGGTCCTCGACGAAGACCTGAACGAAGGCGCCCTCTTCCTGCGGCCTTTCCCAAGGGAGCGTCTTTTCACAAGTCGCGACCTTGACCACCAGGTTGCCGATGCGCCGGGTCTCGCCCGGCTTCATCTCGAGATCCTGGGTCAGGTTGTTGCGCTTGTTGAGGACGCCGAGCGTGACGACCCGGTCCTTGTTGGGTGTGCCGATCCGCTGCCCCTGCACCGCCTGCGCCGGCCCGGCCTGCATCCCTGCAAGCGCCTCCGGAACGCTGGTGTCTTCGGCCTCGGGTTCAGGTTCGCCACCGCAACCGGCAAGAGCCAGAAGACAGGCAGTCAACGCCAGCGCGGGGATTCGTGAGCCGCGGGCCCGCATCACTAGACTTCAGGCGTCCGGCGACCAGGCTTCGTAGTCGCCGGTGGCAGCCGCACGCTTGCCGCCACGCTCCAGCGCGCCCTGCGGCAGGTAGGCCTGCGCAGTGCCGGTGGCGTTCGGCGTATAGTCGACTTCCCAGATCCGCGGCGGCGGCAGGTGACTTTCGGGGACACCGTCATAGGAATGATGCAGCCAGCCGTGCCATTCGGCCGGAACGCGGCTTGCATCGTTGGCGCCGGCGTAAATTACCCAACGGCGCTCATAGCCTTCGGTGGTCTTCGTCTTGTCGCCCTTCGAGCGATAGTACTTGTTGCCCTGCGCGTCAGTTCCGACGTGCTCGCCATGACGCGAGCTCCAGAGCGAGGTTCCGATGGTCGCACCATCCCACCAGGTGAAGATCTTCGACAGGATTCCCATGAGCCGCGCGTTAGCGCCCTTCGCTCGCGATGCCAAGCGCGTTGAAGCGCTTTGCCCACTTGGCTGCGACAAAATTCACGACAATGCGGGGACATGGCAGGTGCAATTGCCGCGCCGCGCCCAGTCTTCGGGTCGGCTCAACCCCGATTCACCGCATCGGGAACACCATTCGACGCTGATTTTCGCGCATTCACCATCGTTCATCTGGCGTTGTGGATCAGGACACGATGGAGCGCGTTCTATTCATGAACAACGCATAGCAACAGAGGTGATCCCCCATGCGTAATGCCATCATCGCCGCCACCATGGCGGCCCTCACCGTTCCTACCGCAATGGTGACCGCGACCCCTGCCATCGCGAAGGAGCGGCATTATCACAGGACCGACAACGGCATCCGCTACTGGCGCGGCGACAATGGCCGCTACTACTGCAAGAAGTCGGACGGAACGACCGGTCTGCTGATCGGCGGCGTCGCCGGTGCCCTGATCGGCCGCGCCGTCGATGGCGGTCGCGACAAGACGGTCGGCACGATCATCGGCGCAGGTGCCGGTGCCCTCCTCGGCCGCGAGATCGACCGCAATTCGAGCCGCCCGGCCCGTTGCCGCTAATGTTTTGACCTGTCGGAGCACATCCGACAGGCACACAATAGGCGCTCCGACCGTCAGGCCGGGGCGCCTTTTTTGCTTGCCCAGTCGCTTTTTGCCGAGACTAAAGGTGCATCCCGCCGCTTGCTTCGATGACCTGACCGCTGACCCAGCCCCCGTCCGGCCCGCACAGGAAAGCAATGACGCGGGCAACGTCCTCGGGCTGCCCCACGCGCTTGAGCGCTGCAGCTTCGGCAAGCACTTGGACGGTTTCCGGATCGTTGAACAGGCCCGGTGCGAAGTCGGTCATCGTCGCGCCCGGGGCCATGGCATTTACGGTAATGCCACGCGCGCCCACCTCCTGTGCCAGCGAGCGGGTGAAGTGATCCACCGCCGCCTTGCTCATCGCGTAGGCAATGCACGAGGCATAGGCCGTGCGGGCCACCATCGATGACAGGTTCACGATCCGCCCGCCGTCTCGCATGCGCCCGAGCGCTTCCTGCGTCACGAAAAACGGTCCCTTGGCGTTGACCTGCATGGTGAGGTCGAACAGCGATTCTCCGGTCTCCTCGATCGAGGCCATTTTCCCGATCCCGGCATTGTTGACGAGAATGTCGAGGCCATCTGCCCTTCCGTCGAATTCTGCGAACATCGCATGGATCGCATCCAGCGATCCAACATCGCCCTGGATGGCAAACGCCTCCCCGCCCTTCTCCGCGATCATGGAGACAACTTCATCGGCGGCCGCGGCGTTGTTGCGAAAATTGATGCAGACCTTGGCGCCCTCAGCCGCCAGGGCGAGCGCGACTTCCCGACCGATGCCGCGCGATCCGCCCGTAACCAGGGCGACCTTACCCACCAGCTTGCCCATTCAACTCTCCCGACAGCATTCGCGCGCCAGGGATCGGCGCGCTTTCGGGATCGCATGCTATGTCGCAGGCAGGAGCCTGGCACCTCGCCTATTGCGCAGAAGGCGCGAGGCCGCGGCCGGTTACCACTCGACCTTGTCGCCCGGCTCGATGCCGAGTTCGGCCGCGCGGCCGCCGTTCAGCTCAAGCACGCCGCTCGCCTTCCCGACAGCAGGCAGCGGTGTTTCGTCATATGGCACGGCATTGGCCGCTATATTGAGAATGCGGCGATCGGTCCCGATGAAGATGATGTCGAGCGGGATCACCGTGTTGCGCATCCAGAAAGCTGGGCGGCGCGGCGGGTCTTCAGGGAAGATCATCCCTTCATCCGGTCCCATCTCGGTGCGGAACATCAGGCCTTTGGCCTGCTCTTCCTCGGTCTTCGCCACTTCGACACTGAACTTGTGGACCTTGCCGTGCGACTTGATGATCAGCGGCACGACTTCCAGCCCCGATACCGGATGGACGAGGGGCGCGGTCGGCTTGGCGACGGCCTCCTGCCCGCCCTGCGAGCACCCCCCAACGATCATCAGGAACGTGGCGGCGGCGGCAGTAAGTGCTTTGTTCAGGCGCAAGAATCTTCTCCGGAAACCGACTCGACCCAGTCCTCGACCGCGTCGGGATCGTCGGCATCAACGATCTGCCGGGCGATGTCGAGCCTGTGTCCGGCCCGCATCATCGCGGCAATCTGCTTTTCCCGCTTCGCCATGTCCGGAACCTGAACCGAGAACGGCCCGAAGCGCCTGCGACGGGCCAGGACCAGCGCGGCGCGGCGCTGCTCCAGTTCGTCGGGCCGGAAATCCCCTGCGATATCGTGATCGACACCGGCCACCTGCAGCACCTCGCCGACGCGGCGGGCACCATAGCCCCGGCGCAGCAGGCTGCCGGCCTTCATCCGCGCCCAGCTCGCATCGTCGACATAACCGCGCTGCGCGTAGCGGGCGACAAGGTCGTCGAGTTCGGGAGTACCATCGTCCGCCCACCCGCGCTCGCGCAGCTTGCGTTGAAGATAACTGCGCAGTTTTGCTTGCGTCGTTGCGAAGCGCGCGACATAGGCCAGCGCCAATTCCTCGAGGCGGGCTTTCGTCAACGGTTGTGGATTGCGACGCTTGGAAGACATGTTGCCCTATTCGTGCCACAGTCGGCTCAGAATGGGGAGAGCGCGCGGAATTTGGTCGTTGAAGGCAGCTATCTAAGGTTCAGGTTAAACCGGCTAGAAGCTCCCAGTTCCGCAAGGAAAACGGTATAACAACAACGGGTTATGAAGATATGAGCGACACCATCTCCGTGGTGCCGAATGCGGCTAAGGACCTTGTCCGCACTCCCAATGAGGACGCGCTTCCCCGTCGATTTGCCGACTTCGACACCTTTTGCGATGCCTTGGATTATGCCGCGCAAGGTTCGCGCGGCTTCAATTTTCACGATCCGCGCGGCACGCTGACGCGCGTCTATCCCTTCAGCGAACTGCGCGAAGATGCACGGGCGGTGGCCCATGCGCTGGTGGCGCGCGGTGTAAAGCCGGGCGACCGCATCGCCCTGATCGCCGAAACCGGCATCGACTTCGCGGCCCTGTTCTGCGCCACGGTCTACGCCGGTGCGTGGCCGGTGCCGCTGCCCCTGCCGACCAGCTTCGGCGGCAAGGACAACTATATCGAGCAACTCGCCGTCCAGCTCCAGAGCTCGGACCCGACCATGCTCATCGGTCCGGACGAAATCGCCCACCTCACCTCTGCCGCGGCAGAGCGACAGGGCTGCGGCCATGCGACGTGGTCCGAGTTTGCAGCGAAGGACGCGCCCGAAGTCGAACTGCCCAAGGCGCAGCCGGACGACATCTGCTACCTGCAATACTCCAGCGGCTCGACGCGTTTCCCGCACGGCGTTGCCGTCACTCACCGTTCGCTTATGTCGAACCTGGCCGCGCACAGCCACGGCATGCAGTTGATCGAAACCGACCGCTGCATTTCCTGGCTTCCCTGGTACCATGACATGGGCCTCGTCGGCTGCTTCCTCTCGCTGATCGCGAACCAGGTCTCGGGCGACTACCTCAAGACCGAGGACTTCGCCCGCCGTCCGCTGGCATGGCTGGACCTCATCACCCGCAACGAAGGCACCTCGATCTCGTACTCGCCGACTTTCGGCTACGACATCTGCGCCCGCCGCATTTCCAGCCAGAGCCCTGTGTCGGACCGCTTCGACCTGTCGCGCTGGCGCCTTGCCGGCAACGGCGCGGACATGATCCGTCCCGACGTCATGCAGAACTTCGTCAACGCCTTCGCCGATGCGGGCTTCAAGGCTTCGGCCTTCCTGCCCAGCTATGGCCTCGCCGAAGCGACGCTGGCCGTCACCATCATGCCCCCCGGTGAAGGCATCCGCGTGGAACTGGTCGAGGAGGAGCGCCTCTCGGGCTCTCCGCGCGATCTCAGCCGCCCGGCCCGCTATCGCGCCATCGTCAATTGCGGCAAGCCCGTGCTGGACATGGAAGTCGTGATCCGCGGCGAAAACGGCCAGTCTCTGAGCGATCACCAGATCGGCAAGGTCTGGTGCCGCGGCACCAGCGTGATGCATTCCTACTTCCGCGATCCCGAAGCGACCGAGGCATGCCTCGTCGACGGATGGCTGGACACCGGCGACATGGGCTACATGACCGAGGGCTACCTCTTCATCGTAGGCCGCGCCAAGGACATGATCATCATCAACGGCAAGAACCACTGGCCGCAGGACATCGAGTGGGCCGTCGAGCAGCTGCCCGGCTTCAACCACGGCGACATCGCCGCCTTCTCCGTCGAGATGGAAAACGGCGAGGAAGCCCCGGCCGTCCTGGTTCACTGCCGCGTGTCCGATCCGGTCAAGCGCCTCGAGCTGCACGAGATGATCCGCGACAAGGTGCGCTCGATCACCGGCATGAACTGCGTGGTCGAACTGGTTCCGCCCAAGAGCCTGCCGCGCACCAGCTCGGGCAAGCTCAGCCGCGCCAAGGCGAAGAAGCTCTACCTCTCGGGTGAAATCGAGCCGTTCAGGTTGGCGGCCTGATCAGACCGCCCTACCCCGGCTGACCAAGATCCGGCAGCCCGGAGCAGCACCGCGCCGCTCCGGGCTGTTTTTCGATTCAGGACGCAAGCGCGCGCATCACTTGCACTTGGGATGCGTCTTGATGTCGCGGGCGTCGACGACCTTTCCGTCGGCCATGGTCAGCTGCGCGCAGACCCCGGTCGAGCGCTTATAGAAGATGCCGTACTGGGTATTGCCCGAATCGAACGAATCCACGTTGGTGAAACCCCGGTTCATCATGACGTCGATGGCATTGATCGAGTCCATGCCGGCAATGCCTCCAAGGCCGTCCATGTGGCCCATTCCCGGTCCATGTCCGGAGCCGTGCCCCATCCCATGGTTCGGCATGCCGGTCACCGAGACATTAAGCCTGAACGCCCCTTTCTCTCCCCGCCGCGCCGACGCGCGCATCTGGTAGACCCTGATCTTGTAGGCCCCCGAGGCAGAGAGCGTGCCAGAGAAGGAATTGCCTTCGGTCGAGCCGGTAAAAATCGCCTCGTTGTCACTGCCTGGAGGAAGAACGTTGAAGTAGACGATCGAGGAGCCGGACATGTTGACCCGCATGGTCTGCCCTTCGCCTGCGCGAACCTCGTAATCTCGGATCGCCCCGCCGACGATGGTACCGGCTACCGTTGCCGAGGTCCCGCCCTTGGGAAAGCTGATAGTCGTCGTGGTTATCTGCGCCAGGGCCGTACCGGCCAGAGGCAAGGCCAGCGCAAGCGCCGCCCCCGTAACAATTCGAGTCGCGAACTTCGCCATCTTGCGTTCCTCCTTGCACCGCAAATCAGAGGATCAGATCCTCATTGACCATAGCGACCCGGAACACGTTCATTCGGTATCAGGCATATCTGCGGGGGAGTGTTCCCGCCTTGTTACATCGCATCCTCCGGCCTGTGCTGCCCTATCCGGCAGTCATCGTTCAGGCCCTGCGCCCCGAATAAACCGATTCATCGCGGCTGCACACCACAATCTGGCCGGTAGCTCAGAAGGGTAGGCCCTTCCCGGCCCAAGCGATCACTTCGCCTGAAGCTGCCCGTCGAGCCGCTCAGCCAACCTGAGCGCGAGCGCCACCAGCGTGAACGTCGGATTGGCCCAACCCGCCGTTGCAAAGACCGAGCTGCCCGCAAGGTGCAGATTCGCGACGCTATGAACCTTGCAATCGGCATCGACGACGCCCGTCGCCGGATCGTCGCTCATGCGGGTGCCGCCCATGTGGTGATATCCGGCGATCGGGTGGTTGCCGACAGTAGGATCGACCGGCCAGTCATTGGCCGCATCGCTGATCCACTCGCTCGGCGTCACCGACCCCCGCCCCATCCGCCGAAGCTCCTCACCAAAGACGCGGGCGAAGACGCGCGCCGTGTGCTTGTCGAGCGGATCGAGTTGCCAGTTGAGATCGGCCTGCCGTTCCCCCAGCGCATTGCGGGTCTGCGACAGGACGATGCGGCTGTCCGGATTGGGCGCCTGCTCGCCGCGAATGATCATGTAGAGGCCGGTCATGCCGGTATTGGCCATCGCCGCCTCCACCCGCTCGCGCACCACCCGGTGGAACCATGCACGTAGTCCCCGGTAGATATGGTCCAGCTTTCGGCCGGTGCGGTCCGGATTGAGCGAATGCTTGATCGTACCGTAGAGCTTGTTGCCCAGCGCCACGCCCTTTTCCGGCGGGCGCTGCAGCTTGAAGGTGACGATCGAGTTCATCGCGCCCTCCGATTCCTGCAGGCTATCGGCCAGACGCAGTACCGGCGCCAAAGGCGGGCCGGACTTCATGAAGCGCTTCTGGTAGGCGGCCCAGAGGTCGAAGGGCCTGTCCGTCTCCACCTTGCCGATACGGCCGGTGGGATGCTCCATGAAGAAGCGGCCGAGCCGGTCGCGGCCATTGCCGATACCGCCAGCGCAGACATCGTCCGAAGCCAACATGAGCCGCACGTTCTCGATCGCGCCGCAGGCGAGGACATAGTGCTTCGCCTTGATCCTTGCCGACTGCCCGCCCAGCGTGCGCACCTCGACATGCTCGATCTCGGCACCATTGGCGCTCGCCTGCAGTTTCACCGCATTGGCGTGAAGCAGGATCATCAGGTTGGGCGCGTCGATCAGGTCCCGCGCCCGGCCCTGCGCAAAGCGCTCAGTCGCCTCGTCGAAGCGCCACAGGTCGGTCGCCAGCTTATCCGGACTGAACCCCTGGTCGGCAATGCCGCAAAGCCGGTAGGCGTCGCCCCATTCGAACGGTCCGATCTCGAAGATGTCCTGCGCGCGGCGGTAGTACGGCATGACGTCATCGCGGGTGATCGGCCAGCCCGAGTGTGGCACCCATGAGCGTTTGGCAAAGTCGATCTCGTCGAGCAGCGCGCAGCGGCCGCCCCAGATCGACACCGTGCCGCCGAAGAAGCGCAGGCGCGATTCTTCGAGGTCATAGTACTCGTGGCCGATGTTTTCGCCCTTGTAGAGGGCCTGAGTCTTCTCCTCGAAGTCCATGCCGCCGCTCTCGGCCAGGCACACCCGGTGCCCTGCCCGCATCAGTTCGCGCGCGATGGTGACGCCGGCGGCGCCGGCTCCGATCACGCAGACGTCGAACTGGCGGTCGGCGGCTTCGAGGTTCCTGACAAGGTCAACGAGCATCGAAAGTCTGGTCCCACCAGCAGGAGAACATGGCGATCGCGTGGAGGATGCGACCGTGATTGGCGAGGCCCGCGGCATGCTCGGCAAACAGCTTCTCAACCGCGTCCTGCCGCAGGTAACCGCTCCGCGAGGCGCCGCTTGATATCCAGGCTTCCTGCGCGAAGCTGGCGAAGCCGCCGCTGAACCACTCGGCGAAGGGCAACTGGAAACCCAGCTTTCGCTCATCGAGCGCGCCGGGGAACAGCCAGGGTTCGACAGCCTTTCTAAGGGCATACTTGCCGACCTTGCCGCGCAACTTCATGTTGCGCGGCATCGTCAGCGCCCAGTCGACCAGCTTGTGGCTGAGGAACGGCACGCGCGCCTCCAGCGAATGAGCCATCGATCCACGGTCCGTGCGGTTAAGCAAGGAAGACGGCATGTGGACCGTCAGGTCCGCCAGCATGAACTGCGCCAGCGGATCGAGATCGCGTGCGCCCGGCCAGCCGAAATACTCCCTCTCAAGATCGGCGAAAGGATGATCGCCTTCCTGCCGCGCATGAAAACCCTGTTCGTACAGTTCCTCGCGCACCCACGGCGTCGAGATCTGCGTGCCTTGAAAGAAGCGCTGGTAATTGCTTTCCAGCATCGCCGACTGCCGGAACCGGCGCACATTCTGCCGCAGGTAGTTGAGCCGCTTGCCTCCCATGCCGGGCATGCGGTCCACCGCGCCCAGAACCGGTTCGAGCATGCGCAGGAAAGGCCCGGTCCGCGCCGCGGCAAGCGCGGTGCGCTGGCGCTTGTAGCCTGCGAAGATCTCGTCCGATCCCTCACCGCAGAGCACGACCTTCACATGTTCGGCCGCCAGTTTCGAAAGATGCCAGACCGGAACCGCCGCCGTCGCCGCGCAGGGTTCGTCATGGCTGCGCTGCACTTCCGGCAACATGACGCCGGCGTCCTGCGGTTCGAGCGGCAAGGTGATGTGCTCGCAGCCCAAGTGCTTCGCAATTCGGGTAGCCGCCTCGGTCTCGTCGATGGAAGTGCCGGGAAAGCCCATGGTGAAGGCCTTGACCGGAGCCGTCGCATGGCGAGCCATCGCCGCAACGATCGCGCTGGAATCGACGCCGCCGGACAGGAACGCACCGACCGTGACGTCGGCCAGCACGTGCCGCTTCGTGGTCTCGGAGACCCAACGCTGCGTCTCCTCGATCCACTCCGCCTCGGAAAGGCCTGCGCGCTCCTTGAACTGCGGGCGCCAGAACTGGCGAATCTCGGGATCGCCTTCGGGCCCGATGTGCAGGACATGACCGGGCGGCAAAGTCCTCACCTCGCGCCAGATCGAACGCGGCTTCTGGACGTGCCCGAACATGAAGAAGTCATGGACGCCGCGTTCGTCGATGGAGAAATCGAGCGAGCCGCCGTCAGGCGACGTCATCGCCCGCAGCGTGCGGATCTCCGAGCCGAAGGCGATGCCCCCCTGCTGCAGCGTGTAGTAGACCGGCTTGATGCCAAGGGGATCGCGGGCAAGGACGAGGCGGCGTTCCCTGACATCCCAGATGGCCAGACCGTACATGCCTTCGAGCATCGGCCAGACATCGTCGCCCCAACGCACGTAGGCGGCCAGTACCGTCTCTGTGTCGCTGTGCGTCGAGAAGATCCAACCCCAGGCCTCAAGTTCCTCGCGCAAGTCCGGGAAGTTGTAGACTTCACCATTGAAGACGATCGCCCAGCGTCCATCTGCCGAGTAAATCGGCTGATGCCCGCCTTCGAGGTCGACAATGGAAAGGCGGCGATGGCCAAGACCGATGTCGCCGTCGAGGTGAATGCCCCAGTCGTCAGGCCCGCGATGGACGATCGTGTTGCAGGCCCGCACGATTGCATCGCGCGGCACCGACTTACCGCCGCGCCTGTACCAGCCGGTAATCCCGCACATTCTCGCCCCGCCTATGCCGCCAAGCTTGTGCCTGCCGGGTTACAGCAGGAGGCATCCGAGAGGAAGGCCCTGCCCACTCCGCGACCAAAGGGGACCGGTTCAGATCTCGCGATCGAGTTCCAGATAATCGCGCGGGATGCGCAGCGCTTCGGCAGCGACTTGCGTCTCGCGCAGGAACAGGATCAACGCGTAGAGCAGGAGCACGACCGAGACCAGAAATGTCGCTGCGGCAAGGACATGCAGGTCGAAGCTCGCAAGCCCTTCAAGGAAAAGCACCGCAACCGTCGAGCCAATGGCAAGACCCGAGAGCACCATGATGCGAATGGCCTGCGTGATGATCGTGATGCGCTTGTCGATGATCCGGATTTCCCGGACGACCATGTCGTGCTCGGGCCCCTCGGTCTCCATGTGCATCGTCTGCAGGATGCGCGCGCGGTCGACTACCCGGCCCAGCCGGGTCGAGAGAATGTTGAGGATATTGCCGATGGCGACAAGTACGAAGACCGGCGTCAATGCCAACTGGATGGTCTGGACGATCATGCCCGTCCTTATTGCATCGAGGCGTCAGTCTGCACAGCCGCGCGCGAGAAGACAAACGCAATCTTGTGCAAATCCGATAGCTTCGAATGCGGGTGCCAGTGCACATTCCCCGGGCGATACCGACTGGCCAGAGACCGTGACCGAGCCTTCGCGCGGAATGACCAGCAAGGCGCCAGGATAGCGATCCGCCGCGGCGTCATCGGGCAAGCCTGCAACCTGATCCAGCAGGAACAACGGCCCGTCGACCAGCACCTGCGACCTGTCGGAAGCGA
The DNA here is from genome assembly GCF_001368935.1 of Novosphingobium sp. KN65.2. Taxonomy (NCBI): domain Bacteria; kingdom Pseudomonadati; phylum Pseudomonadota; class Alphaproteobacteria; order Sphingomonadales; family Sphingomonadaceae; genus Novosphingobium; species Novosphingobium sp. KN65.2. The sequence goes on along the minus strand of NZ_CCBH010000161.1, from coordinate 88,172 downwards.
CCTTGCTGCTCCACCTCATCGCGTAGGGTTCGCCCCGCGCGACGGCCATGCCTTCTTCGAGATGGAGTTCGCGCGGACGCCCATAGTCGAACAGGCGGTAGGTGATATCGCTGTTCTGCTGCACCTCGATCAGGCTGACGCCCGCGCCGATGGCGTGGACCGTGTTGGCGGGAATGTAGAAGAAATCACCCGGCGAAACCTCGTGCCAGACCATCAGGTCCTCGATCGAGCCGTCCAGTGCGGCAGCCCGCAGTTCGTCCTCGGTCAGGTCCTTGCGGAAGCCAATGCCAAGGGTCGCGCCGGGTTCCGTTGCCAGAATCAGCCAGCACTCTTCCTTGCCCTGTCGGCCGATCCCCTTTGCCAGCGTCTGCGCATCGTTGGGGTGGACCTGCACCGAGAGCTTTTCGCTGGTAAAGATGTACTTCACGAGGAGCGAGGGCAGTTCGGCGGGCGGTTCAAACCAGATTTCGCCGATGCGCTTGCCTTGCGGCGCAACGAACGGCGCGGGAAGTTCGTCGCGCCCCCAAGGCTTTTCCACCTGACGGATCGGCAAAACCGCGCTCACGTCAGTGCTCCGCGCTTCGGCGTGCCAAGACCAGCGCTGCGAGCGCCGCCAGCGCCATTCGGGATCGAGGTGAGTCCAGCGGACATGAGATTGAACCTAAGCCATTTTTGCAGAAAAGAACGTGGAATTTCAGGAGGTACGCCCGAATTCCCACCGGATTACACGAGAGTCGCGATAAAACCAACGCTGCCTCCATCCATAAACAGCCTCGACCGGATGTCCGGACGCATCCTGTGCCGGACGAAAGCGAAAGCGCTCGGTCGCAAGGCTGCAGGTGATCTGACCGGCGCTCGGGTCCGGGCTCTGCTGGACGACACGGCAGCCCTTCACCCGGCCATCGGCGCCGACTGTCAGTGCGACGATGACTTCGCTGCCGATGCGAAGATCGCGACTGTCGCGCGGGTAGTCCTTCGCCGAGTTGATATCGCCCCTGATCTTGACCGGCGGGGTGACGGCGCCGCCGCCCTGCCCCGATCCACCGTTACCCGATCCGGTCCCGCGACCTTCGCCCGACGCACCCGTCGCCTCGCCTTCGTCGCGCGCGCCCGAAGCGTTCTCGTCACCCTTGCCCGCCACGGGCGGCGCCTGTGTCGGCTTGATCGCGATGGGCGCTTTCGGAGCGGCCGTCTCGCGCGGCTTGGCCTTCTTGCCCGGCGGCGCGGCTGCGCCTTCCTCCTCAGATGGCGAGGATGCGACCGGCGGCGTCTCCGTCGGCCTGGGCAGCGGCGCCTCGACCGACACCGTGAACGCCTGGGTCACGCCATCCAGCACAGTCGCGGCGAACTGCGGCGTGAAGGCCCGAACCAGCGCGGCAATCGCTGCGAGGTGCAGGACGGCGACGATTGCCACGACGCCCAGCCGCGTCTTTCGCTCCGGCTTGAGATCGGCCTTGCTCATCCTCGCCCTTTTAGACTCAGCTTTCCGCGAAGGAATAGGGCTGGGCCGCGCGGCGGTAATCGTCGGCAAGGATGTCCCGGCCGATTGGCGGAACCGCTCGCGCCACGCATTCGGCGCGGTGGCACAGCCGACAGGTCACCCCGATCGGCGTACTGGGAGCCTCGTTCGGTGCCACGCCGGCAGCATAGACGAGGCGCCCGGCCTCTTCCGCTGCACAGGCCAGCGCCACCGCGCGCATAACCTGCGGGCGACCGTAGCGCCCCCTGCCCGATGTAACGGTGCGCGCGATCGAAAAGAAGCGCTGGCCGTCCGGCAGTTCGAGCCACTGCGTCTGGATCTCGCCGGGGCGCCGGAAGACCTGGTGCACGTTCCACAAGGGGCATCCGCCCCCGTGTGCCGCGAAGGGAAATCCCGCGCCATCGAGCCGCTTGGAGACATTGCCCGCTTCGTCGACGCGAATAAAGAAGAACGGCACCCGTTCCTCTCCGGGCCGGTGCATGGTGGTGAGGCGGTGCGCCACCTGCTCGAAACTCGCACCGAACAGACCGCCCAGCGCCGCGATGTCGTACTTGCGCGCCTCTACCGCCCGCGCAAACTTGCGGTAGGGCATGACGATCGCCGCCGCGCCGTATCCCGCCAGCGCCCGACGCACGAGCGTCGCGGTCGTGTTGCTGGCAAATTCCTGCTCGCGCACGATCTGCATGATCGTACTGCGCATGGCCGTATGCGCGATGTGCGTGGCCAGCTGGAACGTCCGGCTCGCCCCATCGAGCGAATCGTCGATCAGCAGTTGCTGGTTGTGGCGGTCGAAGCGGCGCATCGCATCCATCAGCACATCGGAAGGCAGGAAACGCACGCGCACGCCCTTTGTGCCGAGCCACTTTTCCATCCCACCAGCCTTGTCGATCTCTCCGGCCAATTCTTCGGCCTGCGTATCGAGCGCGTGGTAGTAGTTGCGCGAATTGGCAAAGAAGCGCTGCGCTTCACGCACCGGATCGCTGTCCTGTCGACCCGGCCCTGCGTCGCGCTGCTCGGCCAAGGCCTGCTGCTCGCGCGTATAGGCCCCGTGAAGCCGCAGAAGCGCCTCGGCCACGCCCGGGAAGCTCATCGCCAGGTCAGACACCTCGAGCGACGGCAGATCTATGTCGTCGAACACCGGATCGCGCAGCACATCGCCCAACCGCCGCGCATAGTCCGCGCCGTCCTCGCTCGCGAGATCGCCGATTTCGAGACGGTAGGTCCGCGCCAGACGCAACAACATGTCTGCCGTGACCGGCCGCTGGTTACGTTCGAGCAGCGCGATGTAGCTGGGCGAGATTTCCAGATCGTCGGCCATCGCCTGCTGTGTCAGACCCAGTTCGCGTCGCAGGCGGCGCAGCCTTGGACCAAGGTATAAGGGACGATTTTCAGCCATAAGTTCAATTATTGTCAGGTCTGTACAACTTTACAATGAAAATCTGTAAAGTTTTACAACGACACTTCGCGGACCGTTTTCCGCCGCGCAATTCTTGCCTAGCTCAGACCCATCGAACGGCAACACCATTGCTCACGGGAACAGCGAATCATGACCTACCAGCAGAAGATCATCGAGGCGGGCCGCACCATCGGCACAGAGCCCACCTGGAACGGTATCGAACCCGAATCGGTTGCTCGCATGCGTCTGCAGAACCGCTTCAACACCGGCCTCGACATCGCCCGCTACACCGCGCGCATCATGCGCGAGGACATGGCCGCCTATGACGCCGATCCCGCGAACTACACCCAGTCGCTGGGCTGCTGGCACGGCTTCATCGGTCAGCAGAAGATGATTTCCATCAAGAAGCACTTCGGTTCGACCAAGCGCCGCTACCTTTACCTCTCGGGCTGGATGGTTGCCGCGCTGCGCAGCGAGTTCGGCCCGCTGCCCGACCAGTCGATGCACGAGAAGACTTCGGTCCCGGCCCTCATCGAGGAACTCTACACCTTCCTCAAGCAGGCCGATGCGCGTGAACTGGGCATGATGTTCCGCGAACTCGACAAGGCCCGCAACACCGGAGACGAGATGGAGGCCAGGCGTCTTGAAACCGCGATCGACAACTACGAAACGCACGTCGTTCCGATCATCGCCGACATCGATGCCGGCTTCGGCAACGCGGAGGCCACCTACCTCCTCGCCAAGAAGTTCATCGAGGCAGGCGCCTGCTGCATCCAGATCGAAAACCAGGTCTCGGACGAAAAGCAGTGCGGCCACCAGGACGGCAAGGTCACCGTTCCGCACGAGGACTTCATCGCGAAGATCCGCGCGGTTCGCTACGCCTTCATGGAACTGGGCGTTGACGAAGGCGTCATCGTTGCCCGCACCGACTCGCTCGGCGCTGGTCTGACCAAGCAAATCGCCTTCGTTCGCGAAGCCGGCGATATCGGCGACCAGTACAATGCGTTCCTCGATTGCGAGGAGGTCGATGCAGCTACGCTTGGCCACGGTGACGTCCTGATCAGCCGCGACGGCAAGCTCATGCGCCCCAAGCGCCTGCCGAGCAACCTCTACCAGTTCCGTCCCGGAACCGGCGAGGACCGCTGCGTCCTGGACTGCATCCAGTCGCTGCAGAACGGTGCCGACCTGCTCTGGATCGAGACCGAAAAGCCGCACATCGGCCAGATCGGCGGCATGGTTTCGCGCATCCGCGAAGTCATGCCGAATGCCAAGCTGGTCTATAACAACTCGCCGAGCTTCAACTGGACGCTCAACTTCCGCCAGCAGGTCTTCGACGCCTGGAACGCGGAAGGGCGCGACGTTTCGGCCTATAACCGGGCGAAGCTGATGAGTGTCGACTACGACGGCACCGATCTGGCGGCAGAAGCCGATGAGCGCATCCGCACCTTCCAGAAGGACGCGGCGCGCGAGGCGGGCATCTTCCACCACCTGATCACCCTGCCGACGTATCACACCGCGGCGCTGTCGACCGACAACCTGGCCAGGGAATACTTCGGCGAGGCGGGCATGCTCGGCTACGTCAAGGGCGTCCAGCGCCAGGAAATCCGCCAGGGTATCGCCTGCGTCAAGCACCAGAACATGGCCGGCTCTGACATCGGCGACGACCACAAGGAATACTTCGCCGGTGAAGCGGCCCTCAAGGCCGGTGGCGAGCACAACACGATGAACCAGTTCGCCGCCTGAGGCGATCACCCCGATCTTCCTTGTGGCCGGGGAAGCCTCCTCCCCGGCCACAAGGGACCCAGGTTCGCTGCACAGGGCAGTGAAGCAACGAGTTCGCGGGCCCGTCCGCACCCACGAGCGACATGAAAGGAGTACAGTGATGACTACTACCACCACTTGCGAACCGGCTCGCTCGCGCGCCGTGCTTTCGACCCAGGACTTCCAGCTACTGCAGGAAGCGGTCCTGTTCTATCTCCGGGCTCACGAGGACGATCCGATCTCCTCGAAGTACTCCAACCTCTATCACCGTCTGAGCAGCGCAGCCCGCCGCTGAGATGCAGCAAAGGCACGGCGCCCCGAAGCACCGGCCGAATCACCGAATTGTTTTCCTGGGGAGGAAAGCTTGGCCCGTCGCCCACCGCGCGACGGGCCATTTCTTTTGCGTTGAATGACTTGTGCAGGAAAAGTGCCGCAATTCCTCCGATCTGGCGCACTTCCGATGCGAAACCGCCGATCCGGCCTGCCAATTCCTGCCTTCTTGTTGTTATGATGAGAAAATTAACCTCTGGAAGATAGCGTTCCCGGCACTGGGGTCGTGCAAGGGACTGTGGGGGTTTACCAAGTGCAAAGCGGCGAACCTGCCCAAGAGCAGGTACAGTCTTCGCTGGAGCATGCGCTGCAGGCGGCTTCGCTTGCGGAACGACGCCTGCGTGAAGCGATCGAGGTCTTGCCGGAGGGGATCGTCTTCCTCGACGCGGAAGGCCGATACGTCCTGTGGAACCGCCAGTACGCGGAAATCTATTCGCGCTCCGCAGATCTGCTCGAACCCGGCGTGAGGTTGGAGGACACCCTGCGCATCGGCGTCGAGCGCGGCGATTATCCCGAGGCCACCGGCCGCGAGGAGGAATGGCTCTCGCACCGCCTGTCCCTGCTGCACAAGCCCGGCATCCGCCACGAGCAACGCCTCTCCAACGGTCGCTGCATCATGATCGAGGAGCGCAAGACAGGCGATGGCGGGACCATCGGCATCCGCGTCGACATCACCGAACTCAAGCAGAAGGAAGAGACCTTCCGCCTGCTCTTCGAACGCAACCCCATCGCCACGCTGGTATGCGATCTGAACAGCGGCCAGATCCGCTCGGCAAACGAGACGGCCTGCGCCTTCTTCGGCTATGAGTCGCACGAGATGGCAGGGATGCCGATTGCCGCCCTCTTCCCACCCGCCACCCGCGCAGAGGCGGAAGCGATGCTGGCGGCCGACTGCCCGGACACCAACGATTGCTGGCAGATGGTCCGGCGCGACGGCGAGGCCGCGGAAGCGGTCATCTCCACCCGCCTGTCGCAGATGGAGGGCTATGCAGCCACGATCGTCTCGATCTTCGACGTCACCGAACGCCGCCGCATCGAGCAGCGCATGGCGCACATGGCCCGTCACGACGAACTGACCGGGCTTGCCAACCGCGCGCACTGCCGCGAGCACTTGCGCGATGCCCTGAACCGTACGCGGCGCGGCGAGACGGTATCCATCGCGCTTGTCGACCTCGACCACTTCAAGGCCGTCAACGACACATATGGTCATCAGTTCGGTGACCTGCTGCTCACCGAGGCAGCCATGCGCATGCGCGAACTGATCCCGCCCGATGCGCTGCTGTGCCGAATCGGCGGAGACGAGTTCGCGGTGATCTTCCGCCGTTCCAGCCAGACGCAGACCGAACTGGTCGGCCGCTCCATCATTACCACGTTGTCGGAACCCTTCTATGTGAAGGGCAATATGATCCACATCGGCGCCACTATCGGCTTCGCCAGTTCACCGTATGACAGCAGCGATCCGGAAACCCTGCTGCGGTTCGCGGACCTGGCGCTCTATGCAGCGAAAGGCGAAAGGCGCGGAAGCTGCCGCAGCTTCGAGGCGCGCATGGACCATGCCGCGCAGGAAAAGAGCAGGCTGGAGAAGGACTTCCGCAAGGCCGTGCGCAACGGCGAACTCGATGTCTATTACCAGCCGCTGGTCAATCTCGATACCGGCGCGATCGAATGCTATGAGGCGCTGGCGCGCTGGGACCACGCCGAGCGGGGCAGCGTCTCGCCCGACGTCTTCATCCCCCTGGCGGAGGAGATGGGCCTGATCGACCAGGTCGGTCGCTTCGTGCTGCAGACCGCCTGCACCACGGCGATGCAATGGCCCGATCACGTGAAGCTGTCGGTCAACGTCTCGCCGTTGCAGTTCCGAAACGGCAACTTGCTGAGCACGGTCATCAACGCCCTGTCCGCCTCCGGCCTTCCCGCCGAACGGCTCGAGCTGGAAATTACTGAGGCTGTGCTGATGGAAAAGGGGCCCCGCCCTGCTGCCATCATCCGCAACCTGCGCGCCTTCGGCATCGGCATTTCGCTGGACGATTTCGGAACCGGCTATTCCTCTCTCAGCTACCTGCTCAATTACCCGTTCACCAAGATCAAGATCGACAAATCCTTCGTTCTCAGCCTGCACGAGGAGACCAATTCGCGCGCCGTGATCCGCGCCGTGATCGGGCTTGGCCGCAGCCTCGGGCTGTCGGTGGCCGCAGAAGGCATCGAGCGGGAAATCGTACGCGACTACTTGCGCAGCGAAGGTTGCGTGCAGGGACAGGGCTTTCTCTTCGGCCGCGCCGAACCCGCCTGCGCCCTACCGGTTACCCGACAACGCGACGCGGCCTGAACTCCCTGCGCCAGTCCGGCGCAGGGGCTTTCGCCCTTGATTGGCTTGCAAATTTGGCAGAACGCATGGACCCCGAAGGGTAGCCGCGCGAGTTTGCTCAAGCAGCAGGACAAGGAGGCAGCGAGATGAAAAACATCGCCACGCTCACGATGAATCCGACCATCGACGTATCCTATGACGTCGGCCAGATGCGCCACACGCACAAGATGCGCACCGACAACGAGTGGTACGCTCCGGGCGGCGGCGGCATCAACGTGGCGCGGGTCTTCGTCAGGCTCGGCGGGAATGCGCGCTGCTACTACCTGTCGGGCGGCGCGACCGGGCCGGCGCTCGACGGCCTGATCGACCGCCATCAACTGGTGCGCACCCGGATTTCCATTGCCGGGCCGACGCGGATCGCCTCCGCCGTGTTCGAGCACGAGACGGGCAAGGAATATCGCTTCGTGCCCAAGGGCCCGCAGATCGCCGAGGGCGAATGGCGCGCCTGCCTCGAACAGTTAGGCGAAGCCCAATGCGATTACATGGTCTTGAGCGGATCGCTTCCTCCGGGCGTACCGGACGATTACTACGCCAGGATCTCGGACCTGCTGCGCTCCCGTGGGATAGAGATTGTCCTCGACAGTTCGGGCAGAGCGCTCGCCGCGGGGATCGAGGCAGGCGGCCTCACTTTGCTCAAGCCCAGCCTCGGGGAATTGCAGTCCTACCTTGGACGCTCCCTTGAAGGCGTGAAGGCCATCGAGGAAGCCGCCATGGGCATCGTCGAAGCCGGAAAGGCCCGTCTCGTCGCGGTGACGATGGGCCATGAAGGCGCCATCCTTGCGCGCAAGGAAGGGACCGTCACCCTGCCTGCCATCCCCATCGAGGCGGCCAGTGCCGTAGGCGCCGGGGACAGCTTCGTCGCCGGAATGGTCTTCGCCCTAGCGAGTGGGCAGAGCGATACCGAGGCGTTCCGACTCGGACTAGCATCCGGTTCGGCTGCCGTTTTGCGGGCCGGTGCTGGTCTTGCCCATCCCGAGGACATCGAGTGCCTGCTTCAACGGGTCGCTGCCATCTGAACAACTTCGCGGACCGGTCAGGCTCCGGCGCCATGCCCGGTACGCGATCCGAAAGGCTCGCCGCGCCAAGGCCCGCACCGATCCACGAAGAAGCGACAGGCGCTTGCCTAAACCGGTCCGCGCCGCCTGCCCGGATGCACCTCAATCCGGTAAATGCTGTGCCCGAACCTGACCTGCATCGCCAACAACCTGACCACACCAGCCCCGAGCAGATCGCCACCGGGCCGCGTTTCACTTGCCGCCGAATTCCGATTGCCGATTCCTTGCCCGATCCTTTTCGCCATCACCCTCTCCGCCTTCTTTTTTCCGGTGGCTCTTGCCTTGAGAACCTTTTCACCCGACCGGCGCAACGGAAAGGGCATCGACATCCGATCCCGAGCAATCTGGTTAACGCCAGAAGGTCTCGCGAAACGTTGCAAGGACTTGATCCGACAGTATCGGACGGAAGCCAACGAAATGGTGTGCGGTCGCTTCAAGAGGCCAAACCGCAGCCCGTTCGAAGTTGCTGCGCAGCAATTCGTGCAATTCAACCTTTGCGCGGCATATAAATTTCTGCAATATGAACGGGAAAGGTCGCACTCGACCTTAACGGCGTTGGGAGAGAGCGCGCCGGGGGGAGTTAAGTCACTCTCCGGCGCGCCGATATCTCGCAGTTGCAGTAGAACGCCGATCATTAAAAAGTACAAGAGAATCATGCGCCTTCGGGCGCATTTTTCTTGTCCCACCCCAGACCACGAATCGCTTGATGCGCAACCGCAGCATAAAATTCCTAGAATCTTCTGCATTTGCGAACATTGTATCGCGATTTATGACACCGTTGTCTGATTCGGCTCGCATAGCATGCTAGGCTCAGCTCACGATGGCGCCGGCAGGGGTGGAAGGGCTTGGGGGGTCTAGCGTGACGACGAAAATTTCATCGCCCTCCGTTGCACCGGAAGCCAGCACGACGCGTCTGCTCTGGACGATCGCCCTGCCGGCGATGCTGACCAACATCGCGACGGCGCTCTTCGGGCTTGCCGACATGTGGGCGATCGGGCGCCTTGGCGACGCTCCGGCGCAAGGGGCTGTCGAACTCGGCGCGAAGTACATGATGGCGCTGCTCAACATCTTCAATTTCCTGCGCACCAGCACCGTCGCGCTGACGGCGCAGAGCGCGGGACGGCGCGACAGCGGCGAGCAGGCCGAAACGCTCGTGCGCGCACTCACCGTTTCGCTCGGCATCGGGGCCCTGCTCCTTGCTACCATGCATGTAACGGTCCCGCTCGGCCTGGATCTTCTCCAGGCCTCGGGACAGGTCCGTGAAGGCGCCCGCGACTATATTGCGATCCGCTACTGGGCCGGGCCGATCTGGCTGGCCAACTGCGTGCTGGTGGGATGGCTGATCGGGCAGCGACTGGTGCGGCAGATCCTCGTCGTCGAGATCATCGCCAATGCGGTTCACATCGCGCTCGATCTGCTGCTCGTGCTCGTCGCCAAGTGGGGCGTGGCCGGTGTCGCAACTGCCACGTTGAGTTCGGAAGCTCTCAAGTTCGCGCTTCTGGCAGCCATCGTCCTGCGCCAACCCGCATCACGCGAGGCCTGGGCCGCCTTCGCCCGCCGCATGACCTGGCGGCGCCATGCGCTGGTGCGCCTCTTCGCACTCAACCGTGACCTGTTCGCGCGCACCCTTCTCCTCAATGCAGCGATTCTCATCTTCGCGCGCAGCGGTGCCCAGCAGGGTGCCGTCACGCTGGCCGGCAACGGCATCCTGTTCCAGCTCTTCATGCTCTCCACCCTGCTGCTCGACGGCTTCGAGAATGCTTCGCAGGTCCTCTGCGGCGAAGCTTTGGGGGCACGCGACCGCAATCGCTTCACCGCCACCGTGCGCAACGCCCTGATCTGGGGCGGCGTGACCGGAATTGTCCTGAGCCTGGCCTACCTGCTGGGGGGAGCATGGCTGGCGGCTCGCTTCAGCACCGACAGTGCGGTCATCGCCGAGACCGGGACCTATGTCTTCTGGGTGGCGCTGCTGCCGTTACTGGGCGTCGCTTCATTCGTGCTCGACGGCGTGTTCGTCGGCGCAGGATGGACCCGCGCGATGCTGGGCACGATGGCCGTGGCCATGGCGGTTTACGGCATCCTGATCTGGCTGCTCCATCCTCTGGGCAACCATGGCCTGTGGCTGGCCTTCACGCTGTTCTTCGTCGTCCGCGCGATCGGCCAGTTCATCGTCCTGCCGCGCCTGACGCGCCGCAGCTTCAGCGCCGACGGTAAATGACACAAAGATTGTTGGCCGGCATTTCCACATAGCGCTCGAAGGCCAGGCCCTCGCTATCGGCAACTGCGCTCACTTCCTCTAGCTGGCGCAGCCCCCAGCGCGGATCGCGGTCCTTGAGGCTGAGATCGAACTCGGCGTTGCTGGGCTCGAGAGGATGGCCCTCACGTCGGAACGGTCCATAGAGAATGAGCGGAGCGCCGGCAGGCAGCGTCCGCCCTGCTCCCGCCATCAGGCCCAGAGTCGATTCCCAGGGACTGATATGGATCATGTTGATGCACACGATCGCATCGACGCGCTCGACCGGCCAAAAGACGGCGGCGGCATCGAGTTCCAGCGGCGCGCGCAGATTGAAGGCGCCTTCCGCCTCGCGCCATGACGCAATCGAAGCCCGTGCGTCGGCATCCGGATCGCTCGGCTGCCAGGTGATGTCGGGAAGTGCGCGGGCGAAGTGCACGGCGTGCTCTCCCGTCCCGCTCGCAATCTCGAGCACCAGTCCCCTGCCCGGCAACGCTTCGCGCAGAACAGCAAGGATCGGATCGCGATTGCGGGCGGTGGCAGGCGCGTGGCGACGGTCATCGGTCATGGACACGGACTAGGGCCCGCGTCGGGCCCCCGCAAGTCCGACCAGTCGATTGCGCCAGCCCCCTATGGGCGGCCTAGCCTCAGTCCCAGAGGCTGGCCTCGCCGGAATGCCCCTTGTCGGCAACAGTGCCAGGGGTGCTGTCCTCGTCCTCGAGGAAGCCGCAGAAGCGGGAACGCAGCGCATCGAGACTGATGCGCCGCATCTCCTGTTCGCTGAACCCCGCCGTCAGGATCGAGGCCAGCACGCGCTGCTTCTGGGCAATCAGATCGATCGCCTGGAGTTCGCGCATGTGCCTGCCCGCAAAGGCCGCATCCCGGCAGAAGACTTCACCGAGCGCTTCCACTTCACTGCCGAGCTCGTTGAGGACCTCGGCCATCGCCAGGAACTTGGGTTCGTGGTGCATTGTGCCTCTCAGGCTGCCATCAGGCCGTCTTCGGCGGAGCTGAGCGCCTGGAGATCGAGAACCATGACCATGTTGTCGTCGATGGCTGCGAGCCCCTCGAGGAACGGCACGACGCTGTCGTTACCGGTAGATGGCGGCGCCTGCAGGGTCTCGCTGTCGAAGGTAACGATGTCGCTGACCGACTCGACGATAAGGCCCTGCGCCTGCCCATTGACGTGGCACACGATGATCGCGTGGCGCGGCGTCGCTTCCGTGGCGGCCCAGCCCAGGCGCGCGGCCAGGTCGACGACCGGCAGCACGGTGCCGCGCAGGTTGACGACGCCCGCGACGTAGCTGGGCACCCGGGGCATCGGCGTAACCGGGCTCCATGCGCGGATTTCGCGGATCTGCATGATATCCAGCGCAAAGACCTGGCCGGAGACTTGGAAAGTGATCAGTTCGCGTTGCATGAACTCATCCTCGCTTTGAACGATGACCCTGCCGGGCCGGATCAGTGGGCGACGCGGCGCACGGCCGCGACAAGCTTGTCGGTGTCGAAAGGCTTGACGATCCAGCCGGTCGCACCGGCGGCGCGGGCACGCGCCTTCTTTTCGTCGGAGCTTTCGGTGGTCAGCACCAAGATCGGGCGATCGCGATGACGGGTGCCGCCGCGTACCTGCTCGATCAGGCCGAAGCCGTCGAGGCGCGGCATGTTGATGTCGGTAATCACGACATCGACCTCATTCACCGCCAGCCATTCCAGCGCGGAGACGCCGTCGTCGGCCTGCGAAACCTCGAAGCCGTTGGTGGACAGGGCGTGATTGAGCAGCGCGCGCATCGAGGCACTGTCATCAACGGTTAGAACTCTGGTTGTCCTGGACATCAAATGCCTCACTTCTTCAGAACAGTTCGACTTCGCCACGCGGTGCCTGGCGGATCATGGGTGGTGCCTGGACCTCGGGTGCATCCGAGGAGGCGACGGTACGGCAGCGGACCTTTCCGGATGCCGGGCGGAAATCGACACGGCGCGCATTGGCGCCGCCCAAGTCCTCGCGCACCAGTTCGATGCGCTCGCTCCTGAGAAAACTGCGGGCAAATTCGGCATTTGCGGTACCGATCTGCTGCATGCCGGCGCGAATGTTCGCGCCGCCGTAGAGATGCGCCCGCAAACGGTTCTTGTGTGCGCCGTAGGACAGCATTTCGTTGATCAGCATTTCCATGAGGTAAACGCCGTAATGGACGTCCACCTCGCCCGGACTTCGGCCGGAAGGCGGCTCGGGCAGGAGGAAATGATTCATGCCGCCCAGTTCGATTTCGGGATCGTAGAGGCAGGTGGCCACGCAGCTTCCCAGCACCGTGCTGAGTTCGACGCGCGGTCCCGCACTGATCTTGAACTGGCCCTGCAGGACGGTGAGTCGCACAGTGGCTCCACTGGTGATGATCGTGTTCATGATCGTCAGGCCGCCATGCTGAGCGCGTGATGCGCAATACGGTTGATCGGAGCGACGACACGCGCCGCGCCCAGCGAAATGGCCGCGCGCGGCATGCCGAAGACGATGCAGGTGCTCTCGTCCTGAACGACGGTGTGTGCACCCGCCTGGCTCATCGCGAGCAGGCCTTTCGCACCGTCCTGGCCCATCCCGGTCAGCAGGATGCCCACCGCTTCGGCGCCGACATACTGGGCGACCGAGTGAAACAGGGCATCGACGCTGGGCACATGCCCGGAAATCGGCTCGCCCTTGCGTAACTTGGCGTAGAGCACGTCGGTGCCCTTCACCAGAAGGTGATGATCGCCTTCGGCCGCGAGATAGACGTGACCCTGCCGCAGCGGCATGTCGTGCACCGCCACGCCGACCTTCGCCGGGCAGACCTGATCGAGCGTGCGCGCGATCGCCGGGGCGAAGCGCGGATTGACGTGCTGGACGATGACTGTGGGCGGGCAGTCCTCCGGGAAGTCGCGCAGAAGGACCTGCAGCGCCTCGACCCCGCCGGTGGATGAGCCGACCGCGATCAGCCGGGCATCGCGCCGGATCGCCTTGCTGCCTGCAGCCGGCGTGACCGAGGCGGGCTTGCCGGGCTTTTCGTAGGATATCTGTGCGGCCTGACGGATCATACCGGCCAGGCGACCGCTGTCCTCGAATGCCAGTTTCCCGCTCGGATCGTACTTCGAGTAGCAATCGACAGCCCCCAGCGCGAGCGCGCGGGCCGTGACCTCATTGCCTTCGCGCGTGGCGCCCGAGACGATGATCACAGGAGTGGGACGCAAGGTCATGATCTTCTCCAGGAAGTCGAGACCGTTCATGCCCGGCATCTCGATGTCCAGCGTCACGACGTCGGGGTCGAGACTCTTGATCATGGCCCGCCCTTCGGCGGCATTCGAAGCCGCGCCGACCACTTCGATGTCCGGCTGCTGGCGCAGGCGCGACATCAGGATCGCGCGCATGGTCGCGGAATCGTCGACGATGAGAACCCGGATCGTCATGCGGCGCTCCTCTGGTAGATCGTCGGCCCAACCAGATCGAGCTGGCGCTGAGCCGGCCCCGTCACGCGTTCGGAATGACCGATGTAGAGGAAACCGCCAGGGACGAGGGCATCAACGAAACGCTGCACCAGGCGCTCCTTGGTTGGATTGTCGAAATAGATCATGACGTTCCGGCAGAAAATGACGTCGAACCGGCCCTTCATCGGCCAGTCGCCCAGCAGATTGAGCAGGCGGAAACGCACGATCGAGCGGATCGCGTCCGACATCGACACGTTGCCGCCCTCGCTGCGGGCCCACGCCTTGCGCAAGTCCTCGGGCACCGGCTGCACTTCCTTGTCGCTATAAATTCCTGCGTCTGCCTTCGCGATCGCATGGGGCGCGACATCGCTGGCAAGAATGCGAAGGTCACTGCGCATCATGTTGAGGCCCACCTGCCGTTCTGGACCGAGCAGGGTCATGACCATCGACCAGGTCTCCTCCCCGCTGGAACATCCCGCCGACCACAGCCGCACCGGCTGCTTATTCTCGAGCTTGGCCAGCAGGTGAGGACGTGCCTCGCGCCGCAAGTGCTCGAAGTGATGCGCCTCGCGGTAGAAGAAGGTGTGATTGGTTGTCAGCGACGCCACGGCCCGGTTCAGTTCCTCCGCATCCGAGCGCATCAGTTCGATGTAGCGGGAGAACGTGACGCAACCGGCCTGCCGCACCAGCGGAGCGAGGCGCGAATAGACGAGCATCGCCTTGCCCTGCTGAAGCACGATGCCGACGGCCCGGTAGACGATCTCGGATACGGCCTGGAAATCGGCCGCACTGTAGATGTCCGGGCTGACGCCGGGAATCGGCTCGGTCGTGGCGGGCGACGCGCTCATGCAGCCTGACGCTCCTGGCCCGGAGCGGCATTTGAGACGAGGCCATCCACATCGACGATGAGCGCCACGCGCCCGTCACCGAGGATGGTCGCGCCGGCAACGCCATCGACCGCGCGAAAGTTGGTGGCCAGGCTCTTGATGACGAACTGGCGCTGGTCCTGAATTTCATCGACCAGCAGCGCGGCCTGGCCGGTGCTTTCGGTATCGACGACGATCAGGACGCCCTCATCCGGCGTCAGCGCTCCGCTCGAAGCGCCCAGCGCCGAACGCAGAGACACGATCGGAATGAAGCGTCCGCGCACGTTGAGCATGTTGCGGTTGGAGCCCAGCCCCTGCACTTCGCCATCGCCCGGACGCAGGCTTTCGACCACACTGGCAAGCGGAACCACGAGGGTCTGGTCGCCGACGTTGACGATCATGCCGTCCGAGATCGCCAGAGTGAGCGGCAGGGTCAGGATGAAGGTCGTGCCCTTGCCCGGTGTGCTGTCGATGGTGATGCGACCGCCCAGATCCTTAACGTTCTGGCGCACCACGTCCATGCCGACACCGCGGCCGGAAATGTTGGAAACGGTCTGCGCGGTCGAGAAGCCGGGCGCGAAGATGAGGTTGTCGATTTCCTCGGCAGTCAGCTGCGCATCCGCGCTGACGATGCCCTTCTCCACGGCCTTGGCCAGCACGCGTTCGCGGTTGATGCCCGCGCCGTCGTCTGCGATCGAAATGAGGATGCGGCCCGAGCGGTGCTCGGCCGAAAGCGTAAGGGTACCTTCCGGCGCCTTGCCTGCGGCGATACGATCCTCGGCGCTCTCGATGCCATGGTCGACGGCATTGCGGATGAGGTGTGTGAGCGGTTCACCGAGGCGTTCGATCACCGTCTTGTCGAGTTCGGTCGTCTCACCGATGACGTCGAGCTTGACGTGTTTACCGGTCGAGGACGCCAGTTCGCGCAGGATGCGCGGCACCCGGCTGAAGACGCTCGAGATCGGCTGCGCGCGAATCGACATCGCGCTTTCCTGGATGTCGCGGGTCAGCGTCTCGAGCAGCGAAAGCTCCTCGTTCGCGGTGATACCGTTGGCGCCAAGGCGCTGAACGAGCATGGCCTGCGCAATCACGAGTTCGCCGACGAGGTCGATCAGGCGGTCGAGCTTGAACAGATCGATGCGAATCGATTGCCCACCTGCCGGGGGTGCCGGGGGAGCACCCGGTGCAGCCTTCGCGGCGGCATCGGCAGGCGGTTCCTGAACCGGAGACGGTGCGGGCTGCGGAGCGGCAGCGACGGGCGCTGAAGCTTGCGGGGTCGCGGCCTTCGGCTCACTCACGGGCACAGGCGCAACCGGTGCAGGCACGGGCTTGGGGGCCGCGGCTACGATGATCACCTCGGGAATTTCTGCATCATCGCCGAATGCGAGCGCGCAGTCGTCACCGATGAAATCGAATATCTCGCGAACCGAATCCTCGCTGGCCGCCTCGGGCATCGAGAACGTCCAGCCCAGATAACCCTGCGCCGGATCGAAAGCATCGAGCGGCGGAACCTGCGAGATGTCGCAATGCACGCATTCGCCGCCGAGGCTGGCGATCTCGCGCACCATCAGCAGCGGCTCGCTGCCATTGCGCATGGCGCCCGAGTGCGGACGAAGGTGGACCTTCCAACGCTTTTCCGGCGCCGCTTCGGCTGCCTTGGCCGGAGCCGGGTCAAAGCCTGCGGTTAGATCGTCGAGCAGCGCATCGAGATCGAGTTCGTAGTCGGAGCTGCTTTCGGCGTCCGAATCATACGAAGCCGGTTCGCTCACTTCCGGCTCGGCCGGGGCTTGCTCGACCGCTTCGGAAGCACCGCCGGCATTGGCTGCCATGGACGCTTCCATTTCGCTGATCAGCGCCGCGTCGGCAGGCGCATCGCCGCCTTCACGCGCCGCCTCTACGTGGTCAGAGAGCGTATCGAGCGCACGGAGCAGCAGGTCGACGAGCTTGCTTTCGATCGCCACCAGCCCTTCGCGGACATCGGACAGCAGTGTCTCGAACGTATGGGTATAGGCCTGAAGCGCAACGTAGCCGAAAGCCCCCGCACCGCCCTTGATCGAGTGAACCGCGCGGAAGACGGCATTGACGGTATCGGCATCCTGCGTTCCAGCCTGACAGGCCGCGAGGCCACTTTCCGCGGCCGCCAGCGATTCCTCGCACTCGGCAAAGAAGATCTGTTGGATTTCTTCAGGGCTCATAATTTGCTCTCTTCGAAGAGTTCCGAGGTCAGGCCGGTCAGCTGGGCCGCATCGAGAAGTGCCGGGGACGGCGTGATTGTCGCACCGCCATCGCTGCGGCGCGCGGACACGAGGAGCTGGAGCACCGCCTGGCCGACGTGCTCCACACCCGAACCGTCGATCGCGGTCGGGCCATCGCCCATTGCCGCAACCAGTTCCGGCCATATCGCTTCGGCAGCGGCGCGGTCACAGCGCGCCGGCAAGATAATGCTGTTCATTGTGCCCCCAACAGTTGGTCGCTGAATACGACCACAGCCTTTCCGTCACTATGTCACTAGTCCTACGCAGTTATCCTTAGGGAAACGGTCAGGAGACGGTCATTCGGGCACTCAACCTGCCCAGTTCCGCGCGTCCGGATCGTTAACATAAGGCAACGCGATGACCTTCCGATCGAGCCGAAAAATCGTCTGCGAACCACTGACGAAGGCCACGCTACACGGCGCCTTGCCAAAACCTCGTTTGCTACCAACTCAGGCGATGTCCGTAGATTGGTTAAGGATTTTGATCGCTGAATTAGTGGTATCCAGCACAGGCAATCGATATTCACTATTCAGCGAGAAGGTTTCTCCCTCATGCATGACGCCCGCGTACTGGTAGTCGACGATTCAGCGGCTATGCGCGCCCTGTTTTGCGATGTTCTCGAGCAGACGAAGAACATTCGCGTCGTCGGCACGGCCGCCAATGCCGCCGAGGCCCGCGACCAGATCGCAGAACTGATGCCGAACGTGGTAACGCTCGACGTCGAGATGCCCGGGATGAGCGGCATCGAATTCCTCGAAGAGATCATGACCACCAACCCGCTGCCGGTTGTCATGCTGTCCAGCCTTACCCAGAGCGGTACCGAAACCTCGCTCAAGGCTTTCGAACTGGGCGCGGTGGAATGCTTCCCCAAGCCGCTCAAGGCGACGCCGGAGCAGTTCGCCAAGACGGTGGGCAAACTTGGCAAGATCGTGCTTGCCGCGGCGAATTCGAACGTGCGCGACAAGCCGCGCAATCGCGGCCCCAAGGCCGAGGCCGAAGCCGGCGGCGGCTACGTCAGCAACGGCAAGATCGCGGCCTTCAGCGCGTCGATGGGCGGCGTCGATGCACTGACCGAAGTGCTCTCGCGCTATCCCAAGAACTGTCCCCCGACCGTGATCATCCTGCAGACCGAACCGGCACTGGCGCAGATGTTCATCGACCGTGCCAACAAGGACTTCCCCTGTGCGGTCAAAGCGGCTGCCGATGGCGCGGAACTGAGCTCGGGCACGGTCTACATCGCTTCCGATCCGGGCAAGCACGTGATCGTCGAACCCGGCGCTCCGGCCAGGCTGCGCCTTGTCGAGCGCGATCCGGTCGAAGGTTTCCGTCCTTCGGCAACGCTGCTGTTCGGCTCGATCGCGCGCGCTTCGATGCCTGCCATCGGCGCCGTGCTGACCGGCATGGGCGAAGACGGCGCGAAGGGTCTCAAGCTGCTTCAGGCCGCGGGCTGCCGCACCCTTGCCCAGGACCGCAACACCGCCACCGTCCCGCAGGCTCCGGCAGCGGCGGTCGAAGCCGGTGCGGTCGACAGCGAACTGCGTCTCGAGGAACTGGCCGCCGACATCCTCGCGAACTGCGGCTCGGAAGGCTGATCCACTCACCCTGAAAGCAAAGCGAGCGGGCGACACCGGGCAAGGTGTCGTCCGCTCGCTTCTTTTTTGAACGTCCAGTGGAGGGGGGCCGGACGCTCGGAGGGTCAGTGTGCCGCCTGCGGCTTCATATCCTTTGGCGGACGCGGGGCGACCCAGATCGTCGAGGCGGCAATCACCAGAACAACCGCAGAGATGGCGAAGAGGTGCGTGGTCCCAAGCGCCGTGCCCTGCAATTCCACGATCTGGGAAATTGAGGCTGCAGCCTGCTCGGCGCTGAAGCCCTGATGCTGCAGTGTACTGGACACCTGCTCGACGCCATTGAGGGTCCCGACCATCTCGGCCGTATCCATGCGCGAGGCATCGTTCCAGTACGTAGTGACCAGAGCCGTCGCCACGGCACCCGCCAGCGTTCGCGCGAAGTTGGCGATGCCCGATGCCGTCGCGGTCTCCTCAAGGTTGACCGAGCTGAGGCTGATCGTGGTGAGCGGCACGATAAACAGCGAGACCCCTGCCCCCTGCAGAAGCTGGGGCATCGATATCATCCAGAACGTCGAATCCGTCGACCAGTACGATCGCAGCATCGAACAGAAGCCGATCCAGGAAATGCCGACGAACACCAGCAGGCGCGGGTCGAACTTCTGCATCAGCCGGGGCACAACGGGAGACACGGCCACGGCCAGGATGCCGCTGAACGCCATGGCAAAGCCGGCATCGGTGGCCGTGTATCCCATCGACGTCTGCAGCCATTGCGGAATGACCACGACCGACGAGAAGTAGGTCCCGAAGGCAATCATCAAGGATATCGTCGCCGCCGTGAAGCCTGAGTGGCGGAAGACCTTCAAGTCGACGATGGGATGTTTCTCGGTCAGTTCCCAGATCACGAATGCTGCGAAGAACACGGCAGCCACGCAGGCCATGATCACGATCTTGGTGGAGCTGAACCAGTCCTCTTCACGACCAAGGTCGAGCATCATCTGGAAGGCGCCGACCCAGATCACCAGCAGCACCAGTCCGATCCTGTCGATAGGCAGCTTCCTGGTCGGCGTCTCAGCCCCGCGCAGCAAAGTCGCGATGCCGAAGAAGATCGGAACGGCGAGCGGCACGTTGATGAAGAAGATCCATTCCCACGACCAGTTGTCACTGATCCAGCCACCGAGGATCGGGCCGGCAATCGGCGCGGTGACGACGGTCATCGCCCACATCGCCATGGCGCGTGAATGCATTTCCTTGGGGAAGATTCGCAAAAGCAGCGTCTGGGTCAGCGGCATCAGCGGACCGCCGCAGAAGCCTTGTCCGATGCGGAACAGAACCAGCATGCCCAGCGTGCTGGACAGGCCGCAAAGCGCGGAGAAGACCGCGAAGCCTACTAGCGAATACAGGAAGACGCGTAGGGTGCCGAAGCGCCCCGCCAGCCAGCCCGTCAACGGCACGCAGATCGCTTCGGCGACGGCGTAGGAGGTAATCACCCAGGTACCGCTCGAAACCGAGACGGCCAGGCCGCCTGCGATATGCGGCACCGAAACGTTGGCGATCGTCAAATCGAGCACGACGATGAAGTTCGCCATGGCCAGCACGAAGCCGGCCACGATCAGCCGTATTCCGGTCAGGGGGCGAGGCGCTGCCTCGCCCGGGCCCGTCCCGGCAGGTGCTGTTGCCGCGCCCGCCATTACTTCGGATCCGTCAGATCGATTTCAGCTTCCATCGACAGACCGATGCGCAGCGGGTGCTCCTCCAGTTCCTTGGGATCGAGTTCGATACGCACCGGCAGTCGCTGCACGACCTTGATCCAGTTCCCCGTCGCGTTCTGCGCCGGAATCAGCGAGAATGCTGCGCCGGTACCGCCGGAGAAGCCCACGACCTTGCCATGATAGGTGACATCGCTGCCGTAGAAGTCGGAAAGCACGGTCGCCTTCTGGCCCGAGCGGACCTTGCCGAGCTGGTCTTCCTTGAAGTTTGCGTTGACGTAGAGGCGGTTGACCGGGACCACGATCATCGCGACCGAGCCGGTCTCAACCTTCTGGCCAACCTGGATCGAACGCTTCGCGATCACGCCATCGACCGGCGCGCGCACCACGGTACGCTGGAGGTCGAGCTTTGCCTGCGCCAGCCGAGCCTTGGCCAGACGGATCTCGGGCGCGGTTTCATTCGTGGTGCCCGAAGTAAGGGCCACTGAGGCCTGCTCCTTCTTGCGCGCGCTGACCGCGTTCGATTGCGCTTCATCCAGAGCCGCCTTGGCCTGGCTTGCCGCCGCCTGCGCCGAAGTGAGCGCCTCACGCGCAGCGGCCAGCTCTTCCGCGGACACCGCACCGCTGTTCGCCAGGGCTGCGCGGCGCTTGTAGTCGGCCTGGGCCTTGGCAAGAGAGGCGTTGGCCGATGCGAGGCGGGCCTTGGCAGACGCGATCTGTTGCGCACTGGCATCGGCTGCAGCGCCAAGGGCACTGTTGTTGGCGATCGACTGAGCATAGCGCCGCTGCGCATAGGCCAGCCCGGCCTCGGCCTGGGCGAACGCGATCTTCTGGTCGGTATCGTCGAGACGGAAAAGAAGCTGACCCTTCTTCACCGGCTGCGTGTCGGTCACCAGCACTTCGGCCACCTGCCCGCTGGTCAGCGGGGTCACTTGCGCGGTGTCCCCAACGACATAGGCATTGTCGGTCGAGACCGAACGGCTGCCGATGAACACATCATAAAGGAAGTACAGCGCGCCGACCGCAAGCACGGCCACGGCCAGACCGATCAGCAACGGCTTGCGCCGCTTCTGATCGATAACACTGGCCTCGCCGGCTCCGTTTGCGTCATCCGCAGGCAGGTCCTGCACCTCGTTACTCATTGTCGGGAGCCTTCTCGCTGGAATTGTCGTCGAACCCGCCGCCCAGAGCGCGCTTGAGCGCGACTTCGAGGGCAAGGGTCCGGAAATGGGCATCGATCGCCGAGGTACGCGCCTGCAATGCCGCGGTCTCGGTGGTCAGGGTTTCGAGATAGTTCGACAGGCCGCCACGATAGCGTTTGAGCGCAATATCGTAAGCTGCAGCTGACTGCTCTCGTGCCTGAAAGGCATCCTTCTCCTGCTGGGCCGCCGCATTGCGGCTTGCCAGCGTGTCGGCGACGTCGCGGAGCGCGCCGACGACCGTGTCGTTATAATTGGCGACTGCCGCGTCGTAGCCGCCGCGGGCCTGGGTGAACTGGCCCTTGAGGCGTCCGCCCTGGAAGATCGGCAGACTGAGCGCACCGCCCACATTGCCGTAAGTCGATCCGCTGTCGATCAGGTTCGACAGGCCGAGCGATGTCAGGCCGATCAAACCGCTGATCGAAATGTCTGGCATGTAGGCAGCCTTGGCAGCGTCGATCCGCGATGCGGCCGCTTCGGCGCGCAACCGCGCAGCCACGATATCCGGACGACGGCCGGCAAGTGCGATGCCGGCATCGGCAGGAACGGGCGTTTCGGGCAGACTGTCGATCGCGGGAGCGGGGATCGCAAGGCCGCGGTCCGGCCCGGCACCCAGCAACGCCGCAAGCGCATGGCGGCGCAGCAGTTCATCTTCCTGGTTGGCCGAAAGCGCAACGCGCGCCTGCGCCGCGGCGGTCTGCGCCTGGCGTAACGGAGACTCGTTATCGAGACCCTGCTCCACGCGCTGGCCGGTCAGGTCCACCATCGACTGGCGCGCCTTGACCGCTTCAGCGAGCGCCTTGCCCCGTGCGACGAGACGCCCCAGGTCGAAGTAGGACGACACGACATTGGACGAAAGCATCAGCTCCGCCTGCCGGGCGTCCGCCTGCGCAGCCATTTCTTCCGACGTGGCAGCAGCAAGTTCCTTGCGCGCCCTACCCCACAGGTCGAGGTCGAAATCGCCGGTCAGCGCAAGCGTGCCGGTGCTGTTCCAGCCCTTGGGCACAACGGAAATGGGCACGCCGTTGTTGTAGCTCTGCTTCGTCAGCCCGGCCGAGCCACGCCCGCCGAGCTGAGGCTGGGTTTGCGCGCCAGAGACCTGCGCAGCACCGCGCGCCTGACGAATGCGCGCTTCAGCCATGGCCACACTGGGCGAATTGGCCAGCGCCTCATCCACCAGCGCGTCGAGTTGGGGATCGCCGTAGGCTTTCCACCACTGCTCACGCGGCCAAGCGGCATCGGTCGCCGAAGTCTGCAGGGACCGCCCACTGTCGAGATGCGCGGGTGCGCGCATCTGGGGCCGCGGCCCGAGATCGGGCGCAGCGCAGGCGGAAAGCGAAAGGGTCACAGCCAGCATGGAAGCCACCGCGACTCGAGAGGATAATGTCGTACTCATGCGTACACTTTTTATTGTGCCCCTCCTTGTCAGTGTCAACTGGAAAGTGTACTGCACAGTACAGACATGACAGAGAAACTTGGCAAACGGGAACTCAACAAGGCGAGAAAGCGCGCGGAGATCGTAGCGATCGCCACGCATTCTTTCCTGGAGCACGGTTACGCGGCAACCAGCATGTCAGCTGTAGCCGATGAGCTTGGCGGATCTAAGACGACGCTGTGGTCTCACTTCGCATCGAAAGAAGACCTTTTCATCGCGGTCATCGACCATCGCGTCGATTGCTTCGGCCGAGAAATGGAAGAAGCCCTGAAGGACAACCGCTTCAGCACTGCCAACTTGAGCAAGCTCTGCGTCACGCTGCTCGAAAAGCTCATGGACGAGAATTCGCGTCGCCTCTTCGGCCTGATCCTGACCGAAGGCGGGCGCTTTCCCGAAATCGTCGAGGCATTCTATGCGCGCGGCCCAGCGCGTCTGCTAGCACACATGAAGGAATACTTCGCCACCCGCTTCGATGAAGACGATGCGCGCGATCTTTCGCGACTGGTTCACACTGCCATCGTCGGCTTCCGTTCGGATGCGATCATCAGGCCCAATCCTCCGACCAAAGTGGAGATACAGGGATTTGTCGACGTACTCCTGTCCCGCCTTGGCCTGGACGGAATTTCGCCGATCAACAGCTGAGCCGCGAGTTGCCTATCCCCTACCGGTACCCTTGATCGGCAGCGCCGTTTCGTACTTCACCGTGCGGAGCGCAAAATGGGACGATGCCGCGCCCACGGCAGGGTGCTTGAGCAGCGTGTGCGCCAGAAACTTCTCGTATTCCTCCACGTCCTCGGCAACGACGTGGAGCAGATAGTCCCAATCCCCCGACATAGAATAACATTCCGTGACCTGCGGATGCCCGCGCATCAGCGCTTCGAACTCGGCCACGTTTTCATTGGTGTGGCTATGCATGCGCACCTGGCAGATCACCTTGACCGTCTGCCCGAGCAGCTTGGGATCGGCGAGCCTTACCACACCACGAAGAACGCCGACCTCCTCAAGTTGTTTGACCCGCCGCCAGCAGGACGGTGCCGTACTGCCGACCCTTAGCGCCAGCTCGGGATGGCTGAGCGCGCCATCCTTCTGCAATTCCGCTACAATCTTACGGTCTAGCGCATCCATTTTGACGTATTCTCTCAGATAATTGGATAAATCTGAAGTTATGCGTCAAATCGCATGACCGCAACGCCAAGTTTGAACGGCAAATTCGCAGCCTATCTGCAAGAATGGTAGGAAATAGCTGCCTCGCGCGTCGGAACGACGCAGCCGGGCCCGCGTTCGAATGGCATGGGCGGCACACAGCTTTCGCCCGCAAACAGGGATAAGCGAGACATGACTTTCTGGCAGACCGACGCGACGCACGATCCGGCCCTCGCAAGCTGGGTTGAAAGCGCCAAGGGGCATCGCGACTTCCCGGTCCAGAACCTCCCGTTCGGTGTATTCTCTCCGGCGGGCAAGGCTGCGCGCATCGGCGTGGCGATCGGCGACATGATCCTCGACCTGTCAGCCTGCGCCAAGGCCGGGCTGCTCCCCGATGCAACCTCGGGCACCACAGGCTCGGACAGCCTGAACGCGCTGATGGCCCTGCCCGAAAGCGACCGGAGAGCCTTGCGCGTTCGCCTGAGCCAGCTACTCACCGAGAGCGACAAGCGCAGCGCCGTCGAGCCGCACCTTCATCCAGCCAATACATGCACGCTGCACCTGCCCGCACGGATCGGCGACTACACCGACTTCTATGTCGGCATTCACCACGCCAACAACGTCGGACGCCAGTTCCGCCCCGACAATCCGCTGCTGCCCAACTACAAGTACGTGCCCATCGGCTACCATGGCCGCGCATCCTCGATCCGCGCGTCGGGTGTGCCGCTCGTGCGCCCCAGCGGCCAGCGCAAGCCAACTGAGGCCGATACACCCGTCTTCGGCCCCAGCGTGCGGCTCGACTACGAACTGGAACTGGGCGTCTGGATCGGTCAGGGCAATGATCTGGGCACGCCGATCGCGATGGCCGAAGCGGCGAACCATATCGCGGGATTCTGCCTGCTGAACGATTGGTCGGCACGCGATTTCCAGGCATGGGAATACCAGCCGCTCGGCCCCTTTCTTGCGAAGAACTTTCATTCGACGATATCGCCGTGGGTCGTGACGCCCGAGGCCATGGCGCCCTTCCGCATGGCCCAGCCTCCGCGCCCCGAGGGCGACCCTGCCCCGCTCGACTATCTCACGGACAGCAAAGATCGCGCGCATGGCGCGCTTGCCGTGACGCTCGAGGTTTTCCTGTGCAGCGCAAAAATGCGCGAGGCCGGCATGGAGCCCTTCCGTCTCAGCCGCGGTCCGGCCAGCAACATGTATTGGACCGTGCAGCAGATCGTCACCCACCACGCATCGAACGGCTGCAACCTGCAACCGGGCGACCTGCTGGGAACCGGCACCATCTCCGCGCCGACCCGCGACGGCTTCGGCAGCCTGCTTGAGCTTACCAGCGGCGGCAAGGAGCCGATCACCCTGCCCACCGGCGAGACGCGCACTTTCCTGGAAGATGGCGACGAAGTCACCTTGCGTGCAACGGCGAATGCCAAGGGATACGTCCCGATCGGCTTTGGCGAATGCCGCGCCGTGGTGCTTCCGGCGCGCTGATCGCCGCAGGATTTGAGGCAGCTGCCAGCGTGTCGCACAGCGGCTGCGGCGACGCTTAGTAAGGTTCCTTCGCGCGAGATCGGGCGGCCGAGCAACGACCGAGTTCACTGCACTTGACTCTGACATAGTGTCAGGGTCCATTCCATGCTGCGTCACTTCTGGAGACGAGCAATGACGCAGCATGGGCAGTGCCACCATCACCATCACGACGCCGCGGCGCACGACGACGCAGCGGTGCGCGATCCGGTATGCGGCATGACCGTCGATCCCGCTACGGCAAAGCACCGCAGCGAGCATGACGGGCGCGATCATTGCTTTTGCAGCGCGCGGTGCCGGGAGAAGTTCGAGGCCGATCCCGAGCGCTACCTGAACCCATCAGACGCGCCGCCCGAGGACGTGCCCGAAGGCGCCGTGTGGACGTGCCCGATGCATCCGGAAATCCGGCAGAACCATCCCGGCTCATGCCCGATCTGCGGCATGGCACTGGAGCCCGAGACGATTTCACTCGACAGCGGTCCGAACCACGAACTGATCGACATGACGCGGCGGTTCTGGATCGGCCTCACCCTCGCCCTGCCGGTCTTCGTACTGGAGATGGGCGGACACCTGTTTCCGGCGATCCACCACCTCGTGCCGATGCGCACCTCGATCTGGATCCAGCTGGTGCTGGCGACGCCAGTCGTCGTCTGGGCCGGTGCGCCCTTCTTCGAGCGGGGTTGGGCCTCGGTGAAATCAAGCAACCTCAACATGTTCACGCTGATCGCGATGGGTACCGGCGTGGCGTGGATCTACAGCATGGTCGCAGCGCTCGCCCCTTCCGCATTCCCGCCATCGTTCCGCAACGCCGACGGCACCGTCCCGGTCTATTTCGAGGCTGCGGCGGTCATCACCGTCCTCGTCCTGCTGGGACAGGTCCTCGAACTGCGCGCACGTGAGCGCACATCCGGCGCGATCAAGGCACTGCTCGAATTGGCGCCGCGGACCGCGCGCCGGATTGCGGACGATGGCAGCGAGGCGGAAGTCGCGATCGAGGACATCGCCACGGGCGACAGGCTGCGCGTGCGTCCGGGCGAGAAGGTTCCGGTCGACGCCCTGGTCGAGGACGGCCGTTCGGCGCTCGACGAAGCAATGATCACCGGGGAATCCATGCCGGTCACGAAGACCGTTGGCGATACCGTCATCGGCGGCACCATCAACCAGAGCGGTGCGTTGATCGTGCGTGCTGAAAAAGTCGGGCGAGACACGATGCTGGCGCGCATCGTCCAGATGGTCGCCGAAGCGCAGCGTTCGCGCGCGCCGATTCAGGGGCTGGCAGACCGGGTCGCCGGCCTCTTCGTGCCCACCGTTCTCGCCGTCGCCGTGGCCGCCTTTGCGATCTGGGCGATCTGGGGCCCGGAACCGCGCTTTTCCCATGCTCTGATCGCCGCCGTGTCGGTGCTGATCATCGCTTGCCCCTGCGCACTGGGTCTGGCAACGCCGATGTCGATAATGGTCGGCGTGGGTCGCGGCGCCGGGATGGGTGTGCTGATCCGCAATGCCGAAGCTCTCGAACAGTTCGAGAAGGTCGATACGCTTGTCGTCGACAAGACCGGCACGCTTACAGAAGGCAAGCCCTCGGTCGTGAAGGTCGTCACCGCCGAGGGCGGCAGCGAGAACGAACTGCTGCGTCTCTCCGCCGCGGTCGAGCGCGCTTCGGAACACCCCCTGGCCGCGGCGATCGTCCGCGCCGCGGAGGAACGGTCGATCACCCTTCCTGACGTTAGCGAGTTCGATTCGCCTACCGGCAAGGGAGCGCTCGGCACCGTGGAAGGCCGCAAGGTCGTGCTTGGAAACGCCCGATTCATGGAAGAACACGGAATTGCCACCGGGCCGATGCACGTCGAGGCCGATGACCTGCGCCGCGATGGTGCGACGGCGATTTTCGTCGGCATCGACGGCAAGGCCGCCGGAATCGTCGCGATTGCCGATGCGGTGAAGGCCACCACGCCCGAGGCGCTCAAGTCGCTGCGTGCGGACGGCATCCGTGTCGTCATGCTCACCGGCGACAATCGCACGACGGCGCAGGCCGTCGCGCGCAAACTCGGGATCGAAGACGTGGAGGCGGAAGTCCTGCCCGACCAGAAGAGCGCGGTCGTCGCGAAGCTGAAGGCCGAAGGGCAGATCGTTGCGATGGCGGGCGACGGGGTGAACGATGCCCCTGCCCTCGCTGCGGCAGACGTAGGGATCGCGATGGGATCGGGCACCGATGTTGCCATCGAGAGCGCCGGGGTTACGCTCCTGCGGGGAGACCTGAAAGGCATCGTCCATGCCCGGCACCTGAGCCGCGCGACGATGGCGAACATTCGCCAGAACCTGTTCTTCGCCTTCTTCTACAATGCCGCCGGTGTACCGATTGCCGCGGGGCTGCTCTATCCCTTCTTCGGCATCCTGCTCTCTCCGATCATCGCCGCCGCGGCGATGTCGCTCTCCTCGGTGAGCGTCATCAGCAATGCCCTGCGCCTCAATCGGGTCTCGCTGTGAACATCGGCGAGGCATCGCGCAGGAGCGGCGTGTCACAGCGCATGATCCGCCATTACGAAAAGATCGGCCTTGTCCCGCCGCCCTTGCGGCGCGACAGCGGCTATCGCGACTACGACGCGCAGGACGTCCACCGCCTGCATTTCATCGCCAATGCGCGCGACCTCGGCTTCTCGCTCAGCGAAATCGAGGCCCTGCTGGACCTGTGGGACAACCGTGAGCGGGCCAGCAGCGAAGTCAAGGAAATGGCCCTGCGCCACATCGATGAACTGGGCGAGAAGATCGCGGCCCTCGAAGCCATGCGCGCAACCCTGCGCGACCTGTCGGAGCAGTGCCACGGCGACGAGCGGCCCGACTGCCCGATCCTGCGCGGCCTTGCCGGAGACGCCGGAAACCGGGATTGAACCCCTACTCTCTCGAAGATGGAAAAAGGCCGGGACGCGCAATGCACATCCCGGCCTTCTCAAGACATCCGTCTCGCAGGTGCCTCAATTGCGGCTTGCGAGCTCCGAGTTGAACCAGAGCGCCAGCAGCGTGCCGAGCCCGCCCGAAAGCAGGTAGCCGCCCGAGGCTATCAGGCCGAAGTTGACCGACAGCAGCAGCGCGGCCAGCGGCGCGAAGCCTGCACCGAACAGCCAGGAAAGGTCGCTGGTCAGCGCCGAACCGGTATAGCGGTGCTCGGTTGCGAAGACCGAGGCGACGACGCCTGAGGACTGCCCGAAGGCAAGGCCCAGCAAGATGAAGCCGATCACCATGAACACGATTTCACCGGCCGTGCCTGCATCGAGCAACTGCGGCGCAAAACCGGAGAACACAGCGATGCCCACGGCGCAGGCGCCCAGAAGGCGGCGGCGACCGAACCTGTCGGCCAGACGGCCCGAAGCGATGACCGCGACGACACCGAAGGCTGCCGCCATCGCCTCGATGAGCAGGAAGCTCGTCGGCGCTTCGCGGGTAAAGAGGAACACCCAGGACAGCGGGAACACCGAGACCATGTGGAACAGCGCGAAGCTGGCGAGCGGTGCGAAGGCACCGATCACGATGGTACGCCATTCGCTGCGGATCGTGCCGAGCACGCTGACCGGCTGCAGGTCGCGGCTGTTGAACAGGTGTTCGAACTCGGCGGTCACCACGATGCGCAGACGCGCGAAGAGCGCGACGACGTTGATGGCGAAAGCCACGAAGAACGGATAACGCCAGCCCCAGTCGAGGAAGTCGGCGGCAGGCAAAGAGGCAATCATGTAGGCAAACAGCGTGCTCGCCACGATCAGGCCGAACGGCGCCCCCAGCTGCGGGATCATCGCGTACCAGCCGCGGCGGTTCTCCGGCGCATTGAGCGCGAGCAGCGAAGCGAGGCCGTCCCACGTGCCGCCCAGCGCGAAGCCCTGCCCCAGGCGCAGCAGCGCCAGCAGCCAGATCGAGGTGGTGCCGGCATCGGCATAGGAAGGCAGGAAGGCGATGGCCGCCGTCGATCCGCCGAGCATGAACAGCGCGATCGTCAGCTTGGTGCCGCGGCCATAGGCTCGGTCGATGGCCATGAAGACGAGCGAACCGACCGGGCGCGCGATAAAGGCCAGTGCGAAGATCGCGAAGGAATAGAGCGTACCGGTCAGCGGATCGACGAAGGGGAAGAACAGCTGCGGAAACACCAGCACCGAGGCGATGGCGTACACAAAGAAGTCGAAGAATTCCGAGGTGCGGCCAATGATTACGCCGATTGCGATTTCGCCCGGCGAGGGCTTGTGATGTTCCTTGAAGATAGGCAGGCCCAGGGCTTCGCGGACTCCTTCGCCGGTCTGGGGGGTGCTGGTCATCTGGATCTCGCGGCCTTTGTTTCTGGTCCGTGCCCGGCGCCGCGTTCCAGCGCCTTTCACGGACGAATCACTTGCGGGACGCACGCAGCGCCCGACGTCACATTTGCGCCCTATCGTCATTGATCGCCATCAAGGGGATTGGACAAAATGTCCTATGTTCGCATTCGCAGCATCGGCCTAGGCGCTGCGCCATGCGCTCTCCCGAGTCTCCCCCATCGCCGCGCCTTCTGTCCGCGCTGGCCCGAGTCCCCGTCGCCCGCACCGCCGCCGCACTGGCGCTGACGGGCGCCCTTTCAGCCTGCAATTCGGTCGTGCTCGACCCGGCCGGCGATGTCGCGCAACAGCAAGGTGACCTCGTCGTCATCTCGACCGTGCTGATGCTGCTGATCATCGTTCCGGTCATGGCGCTCACGATCTTCTTCGCGTGGCGGTACCGCGCGTCGAACAAGGAAGCGACCTACGAGCCGGACTGGGATCACTCTACCCAGCTCGAGCTGGTGATCTGGGCAGCGCCGCTGCTCATCATCATCTGCCTTGGCGCGCTGACCTGGGTGGCCACCCACCTGCTCGACCCCTATCGCACGATCGGCCGCATCGACGCGCAGACAGCTGTTGCGCACGATGCCGAGCCGCTCGAAGTCGAAGTCGTCGCGCTCGACTGGAAATGGCTGTTCATCTACCCCCAGCAGGGCATCGCAACCGTCAACGAACTGGTCGTGCCGACCAACCGCCCGCTACAGTTCAAGATCACCTCGTCGAGCGTGATGAACTCGTTCTACGTTCCGGCCATGGCCGGCCAGATCTACGCGATGCCGGGTATGGAAACGCGCCTGCACGCGGTGATGAACGAGACTGGCGACTTCGTCGGCCTCTCGGCCAACTACTCGGGCGCGGGCTTTTCGAACATGCGCTTCGCCACGCACTCGGTTACCGGCGCGGACTTCACCAGGTGGGCCGACGGCGTCAAGGCCGGGGGCAAGGACAGTGCCGGCACACTCGACCGCGCGACTTACCTCCAGCTCGAAAAGCCGAGCGAGAAGAACCCGGTCGCCCGCTATGCCTCGGTCGATGCAGACCTCTATGGCGCCATCCTCGACATGTGCGTGGAGCCGGGCAAGATGTGCATGAGCGAGATGATGGCGATTGACGCGCGCGGCGGCCTTGGCAAAGCCGGCATCCGCAATGTCGAGATGCTCGCCTACGACAAGTATGGTCGCCGGGCCTCCGCAGAAGCGAACGCCAATCCCGACGCCGCCGCCAGGCGCGAACTGGCCTGGGTCCGCGCCCTGTGCAAGCAGGAGCCCGGCAAGGCCCCTGAGAATACCGTGAAGGCCCCCGCCAGCTTGCGTTCGCTGACCGGCGCCGGCCTTTCCGCCCCGCAGTCCGTCGCTTTCGACCAGAACGACGACGCGCCGGCGCGCCCCCTCCTGATTTCCCGGAACTGACGACATGGAAGCCGTAGATCATTCGCACTGGAGCCTGTTGCTGGGCCGCCTGTGGTGGGATGCCATTCCCACCGAACCGATCGTCCTGGCGACTTTCGTCGTCGTCGCCCTGGGCGGCGCGGCGCTGCTCGCCGGGCTGACCTATTTCAAGCTCTGGGGCTATCTCTGGAAGGAGTGGTTCACCAGCGTGGACCACAAGAAGATCGGCATCATGTACATGGTGCTGGGACTCGTCATGTTCCTGCGCGGCTTTGCCGACGCGGTCATGATGCGCATTCAGCAGTCGATCGCCTTCAACGGCAACGAGGGCTACCTCAACGCCCATCACTACGACCAGATCTTTACCGCCCACGGCGTGATCATGATCTTCTTCGTGGCGATGCCCTTCGTCACCGGCCTGATGAACTACATCGTGCCGCTGCAGATCGGCGCGCGTGACGTCTCGTTCCCGTTCCTCAACAACTTCAGCTTCTGGATGACGACGGCCGGCGCGGTTCTCGTCATGATGAGCCTGTTCGTGGGCGAGTTCGCGCAGACCGGATGGCTGGCCTATCCGCCGCTGTCCAACTTCGCCTACAGCCCGTGGGTCGGCGTCGACTACTACATCTGGGCCCTGCAGATAGCCGGTGTCGGCACGCTGTTATCAGGCGTCAACCTGATCGCGACGATCGTCAAGATGCGCGCGCCGGGCATGACCATGATGCGCATGCCGATCTTCACCTGGACTTCGCTGTGCACCAACGTCCTGATCGTTGCCGCCTTCCCGGTGCTGACGGCTGTGATGACGATGCTGACGGTCGACCGCTATCTCGGCTTCAACTTCTTCACCAACGACTTCGGCGGCTCGCCGATGATGTACGTGAACCTGATCTGGATCTGGGGCCACCCCGAGGTCTACATCCTGATCCTGCCGCTCTTCGGCGTCTTCTCTGAAGTCACCTCGACCTTCTGCGGCAAGCGCCTGTTCGGCTACTCGTCAATGGTCTACGCGACGCTGGTCATTACCATCCTCTCGTACCTCGTGTGGCTCCACCACTTCTTCACGATGGGTTCGGGCGCGAGCGTCAACTCGTTCTTCGGGATCACCACGATGGTCATCTCGATCCCGACCGGCGCAAAGCTCTTCAACTGGCTGTTCACGATGTACCGCGGCCGCATCCGCTATGAGTTGCCGATGATGTGGACGGTCGCCTTCATGCTGACCTTCGTGGTCGGCGGCATGACCGGCGTGCTGCTCGCAGTGCCGCCTGCCGACTTCGTGCTGCACAACTCGCTGTTCCTGATCGCCCACTTCCACAATGTGATCATCGGCGGCGTGCTGTTCGGCATCTTCGCGGCGATCAACTACTGGTGGCCCAAGGCCTTCGGCTTCAAGCTGAACGAATTCTGGGGCAAGGTCAGCTTCTGGCTGTGGATCCCCGGCTTCTGGTTCGCCTTCATGCCGCTCTACATCCTGGGCCTGATGGGCGTTACCCGCCGCATGCGCGTGTTCGACGATCCTTCGCTCCAGCCCTTCTTCATCGTTGCGGCCTTCGGCGCGTTCCTGATCGCTCTCGGCATTGCCGCGATGCTGGTGCAGTTCGCCGTCTCGATCTGGAAGCGCGAGGAACTGAAGGACGAGACCGGCGATCCCTGGGATGGCCGCACGCTCGAGTGGTCGACCAGTTCGCCGCCGCCGGAGTACAACTTCGCCTTCACGCCGATCGTCCACGACATCGACGCCTGGGACGACATGAAGCGGTGCGGCGTGCAGCGTCCGACCAGCGGCTTCCGGCCGATCCATATGCCCAAGGGTACGGGCGCAGGCGCGATCCTGGCCGGTCTCTCGCTGGTCCTCGGCTTCGCGATGATCTGGTACATCTGGTGGCTGGCAGCCCTCTCGTTCGCCGGAGTCATCGGCTACGCCATCGCCCATACCTTCAACTACAAGCGCGACTATCACATCCCGGTCGAAACGGTCATCGAGACCGAGGCGGCGCGCGATCGCCAGCTTGCGGCGGCGGGAGCCTGAGACATGAACGCCACCACCATGCAATCATCGCCCGAGGCGAGCGCGGTCGAGATCACTGCCGCGTTCTACGACCTGAACGAGCACGATCATCCCGAAGGCGGCAGCACCATGCTCGGCTTCTGGATCTACCTGATGAGCGACTGCCTCATCTTCGCGATGCTGTTCGCGGCCTACGGTGTCCTGGGCGGCAGCTTCGCAGCGGGGCCCGGGCCCAAGGACCTGTTCGAGCTGCCGCTCGTCGCGCTCAACACCGCGATGCTGCTTTTCTCCTCGATCACGTATGGCTTTGCCATGCTGGCGATGGAAAAGGACCGCGTCGGCCAGACCCAGATCTGGTTGCTCGTCACCGCAGTGTTCGGCGCCGCGTTCCTCGCGATCGAGCTTTACGAGTTCGCGCACCTCATCCACGAAGGTGCAACGCCGATGCGTTCGGGCTTCCTCACCGCGTTCTTCTCGCTGGTGGGCACTCACGGCCTGCACGTCACCTTCGGTCTCGTCTGGCTGTTCACGCTGGTAGCCCAGATCGCAAAGAAGGGCCTCATCCCGGCCAACAAGCGCCGCCTGATGTGCCTCTCGCTGTTCTGGCACTTCCTCGACGTCATCTGGATCGGCGTCTTCACCTTCGTCTATCTCATGGGAATGCTGTGATGAGCGCTGCAGACCACCACGTCCACCCGCACCCGCACGCCGACGATCACCACGATGATCACGGCAGCCACGGCTCCATGCGCGACTACCTGATCGGGTTCTTCCTCTCGGTCATCCTGACCGCGATCCCGTTCTGGCTGGTGATGACCGGGGCCATCGCCGACAAGCAGGCGACGGCCCTTGTCATCATGGCTTTCGCCATCGTGCAGATCGTGGTCCACATGATCTACTTCCTGCACATGAACACGAAGGCCGAGAATGGCTGGACGGTCATGGCGCTGATCTTCACGATCATCATAGTCGTGATCGCGCTTTCCGGTTCGCTTTGGGTCATGTACCACCTCAATCACAACATGATGCCGATGAGCCACGATATGGGGCAGTTGCCCTGACCGGGCCCCGCTCAGCAGGGCCGGACATCAAGCAAGCGCGGCGGCCCTGGGGGTTCGCCGCGCTTCTGCTTTTGCTGACGGTCGGTTTTGCCGCGCTTGGCGTGTGGCAAATCCAGCGCATGCACTGGAAGCACGCGCTGATCGCCCGCGTCGACGCGCGCGTCCATGCCGCGCCCGCCGCCCTGCCCGACACTGCTGACCTGATCGCGAAAGGCAGCGACAGCGCCGAATATCTTCGCGTAAACGCACGCGGCACCTATATCGGCCGGGCCTCCGCACTGGTGCGGGCGGCCACCGAACTGGGAACCGGGTACTGGACGATGACGCCGATGCGCCTCGACGACGGCAGGCTGGTCTGGATTAACCGGGGCTTCGTTCCCGAAGGGAGCAAGCTGGCGCAAGTCCGCAAGGGCGTGCCGCAAGGCCGCGTCTCGGTCATCGGGCTGGTGCGTGAGGATGAGCCGGGCGGGAGCCTGCTGCAATCGAACCGGCCCGGCAACGATCGCTGGTATTCGCGCGACATCGCGGCCCTTTCCCGGTCGCGCCATCTTGGACCGGCAGCCCCGGTCTTCATCGACGCCCAGAGCGAGAACGCCGCCGGCAAGGCCCACGGCGGGCTCACTCCGAAGCCGGGCCTTACCGTGATCCACTTCCCCGACAATCACTTCGGCTATGCCCTGACCTGGTTCGCCATGGCGATCATGTCGATTGCCGCGATGATTTTCGTCTGGACGCGCAAAGGCAGCAGGCAGGCGTGTTGAGGCTCGCCGCCTTTCCGACTTCCGGGAGCGAGACCTGGCGCAGCATCGTCCTTCTGATGCAACTGCGCTGGATCGCGGTGATCGGCCAGCTCATCACCATCGTCTCGGTCAAGCAGTTCCTGCACGTCCACCTGCCCTTGGCCGCGCTGCTGATCGCTCCGCTGGTGCTGATCCTTGTGAACCTCGGCTCAGCCAGCGTGATCCGTCGCCGCCGGTCGTTTTCGCAGGCCGAGCTGTTCGTGGCGTTGATGATCGACGTCGTCGCGCTGTGCTGGCAACTCTACCACAGCGGCGGCGCAACCAACCCCTTCACCTTCCTGTTCCTGCTGCAGATCGTGATCGGCGCCGTCATCCTCGAACCCCGCTGGAGCTGGCTGGTCGCGCTTAACACCTGCCTGTGCATGGTGCTGCTCACCTTCCAGTACGTGCCGCTCGAACTGCCCGCGCCGCATTCCGACAACCCGTTCCGGCTCTACATCTTCGGCAGCCTGTTCTGCTTCCTGCTCGCCGCGGTGCTGCTCGTCTTCTTCGTGGTGCGGCTCGACCGCAACCGGCGCGAGAGCGACAAGGCGCTGGCGGCACTGCGCCAGCAGGCCGCGGAGGAAGACCACATCATCCGCATGGGCCTGCTCGCCTCGGGCGCGGCGCACGAACTGGGCACCCCCCTCTCCTCCATGTCGGTGATCCTTGGCGACTGGGCCCACCTGCCCGAGATCAGGGCCAATGGCGAACTCGGCGAGGACCTTGCCGACATGCGAGTCGAGCTGGAACGTTGCAAGACCATTGTCAGCGGCATCCTCATGTCGGCCGGCGAAATGCGGGGTGAGAATCCCAGCGTCTCGACGGTCCATGCGCTGTTCGGAGAGATCGTCGAGGAATGGCAGAGCCGGACGGACGGCGAGCTGCGCTTCGTGAACCGCTTCGGAGAGGATGAGACGATCGTCGCCGACCCCGGCCTGCGACAGGTCATCGGCAACGTCATCGATAACGCGCAGGAAGTCTCGCCGGACCTTGTCATCTTCGAGATCGCGCGCGAAAACGGCGACATCGTCATCGCAGTCAGCGATATCGGGCCGGGTTTCCCGAAAGAGATGCTCCGGCGCGTCGGCCAGCCCTATTCCTCGACCAAGGGACGCGACGGCGGCGGCCTCGGCCTGTTTCTCGTCGTCAACGTCGTGCGCAAGCTGGGCGGCCGGGTCATCGTCGAGAACCGCGAAGCGGGCGGCGCGACCGTGCGGCTGA
Organism: Novosphingobium sp. KN65.2; assembly: GCF_001368935.1. Classification (NCBI taxonomy): domain Bacteria; kingdom Pseudomonadati; phylum Pseudomonadota; class Alphaproteobacteria; order Sphingomonadales; family Sphingomonadaceae; genus Novosphingobium; species Novosphingobium sp. KN65.2. The sequence goes on along the minus strand of NZ_CCBH010000161.1, from coordinate 51,603 downwards.
TCCTGCCGCTTGAATCGCTGGCCTATGGCAAGGACAATCAGGCATGAGCACGAGCGAGCCGCGCGAAGACAAGCCGACCCTACTGATCGTCGAGGACGATCCGGCCTTCGGGCGCACCTTGCGCCGCTCGTTCGAGCGACGCGGCTATGTCGTCGCCTCCGCCACATCGGCCGCCGAGGCAGATGAACTCGCCCGCGCCGGGGACTTCGACTATGCCGTGGTCGACCTCAAGCTGGGCAACGATTCCGGCCTAGCGGTCGTCCAGTCGCTGCACGCCCTGCGGCCCGATACGCATATCGTCGTTCTCACCGGCTATGCCAGCATCGCAACGGCGGTCGAGGCGATCAAGCTGGGCGCGGCACACTATCTTGCCAAGCCTTCGAATACCGACGACATCGAAGCCGCTTTCTCCAGCGCACAGGGCGATCCCAATGTCCCGGTCGACGGGCGCAAGAGCTCGATCAAGACGCTGGAGTGGGAATATATCCACCAGACCCTTGTCGAGTGCGACTTCAACATCTCCGAAGCCGCACGCCGTCTGGGGCTGCATCGTCGCACTTTGGCACGCAAGCTGGAAAAGCGCCGGATTTGAGGCCATTATTGCGGCATGCCCGAAACGCCCCGCCTCAAGCTGCACGCGCGCCTCTATTGTGGAGACGAAATCGCCATGGGTCCGGGCAAGGCCGACCTGCTCGAAGCGATCGGGCGCGAAGGCTCCATTTCGGCCGCGGCACGCGCGATGGGCATGAGCTATCGCCGGGCATGGCTGCTGGTCGACGCGATGAACCGTTGCTGGGCCGAACCGCTGGTGGAAACGGTGGCCGGCGGCAGCCATGAACGCGGGGCCCGGCTTTCCGCACTGGGCGAACAGGCCCTCCTGCGATATCGCGCCCTGCAGGACCTTCTTGCCAAGGCCGAGGCATCCGAGGAATACGCGTTTCTCAAGGATGGGCTGCGTCGTGAGCCTCTGCCCAGCCAAAGCGAGTAACGCCGGACAACAGGGCCGAATCGCGCCAAGCTTCCTTATCTGTGCGTTTTTCTCTATAGTTCTTCGCGTCGGTTAATTCCGACCCGGCGAGTCGAAACTTGCCACTGAAAACGGCAAAGGCTCGCCCGGTAATAGGGGGAGATGCCTATGCGCGTTGCGATCGCCATAGTGGCGCTCGTGCTCGGCTCGATCGTGTTCCACCTGCTCAGTCCGTGGTGGCAGACGCCGCTTGCGTCGAACTGGGACTCGATCGATTCCGCCTTGCACATCACCCTGGTGATCTGCGCGATTGCCTTCATCTCGCTCAACCTGTTCCTCGCGCTTGCGATTGTCCGCTTCCGCCACCGGCCCGGTAACCGCGCTCACTATGCGCCCGAGAACCCCCGCCTTGAAAAGACGCTGACCTTCTGGACCGGTCTCGGGATCGTCGGAATGCTCGCGCCCGGCCTCGTCGCCTGGGGCAAGTACGTGGACGTGCCCAAGGACGCCGCCGTCGTCGAAGCAATCGGGCAGCAGTGGCAATGGACCTTCCGCTACCCCGGACCTGACGGCGTGCTGGGCACCGCTGGCGTCCAGTACATGACCCCGGACAACCCCTTCGGCGTCAATGCGCTCGATCCGTTCGGCCGCGACGACATTCTCGTGCAGGGCAACGAACTGCATCTGCCCAAGGGCAAGTCGGTCAAGCTGGTGCTGCGCTCCAAGGACGTGCTTCACGACTTCTACGTGCCTGAATTCCGGGCCAAGATGGATCTCGTGCCCGGCCTCGTCACCTATTTCTGGATGACGCCGACGACCAACGGAACTTTCGACATCCTGTGCGCGGAACTGTGCGGAGTGGGTCATCACGAGATGCGCGGCACCGTTGTGGTCGAACCGCGCGAGAGCTTCGAGGCATGGCTGGGCCAGCAGGAGAGCTTCAACCAGCTCCTGGCGATGTCCAGCCCCGATGCGGTTACGGAAATGTTCCGCAAAGCCAATTCCTGTTCGACGCCAGCAACCTGGGGGGTGCGCTGATGGCTACGACGATTGCCGACGACCTGAGGCCGATGCATCATCCCAAGACCTGGGTCGGCAAATACGTCTGGAGCCAGGACCACAAGGTCATCGCCATCCAGTACGGCGTGACGGCCATCGCCATCGGCCTCGTCGCGCTGGTGCTGTCGGTGCTGATGCGCCTGCAGCTCGGTTTCCCAGGCTTGTTCCCTTGGATCCAGCCTGAAAACTACCTGCAATACGTGTCCATGCACGGCATGATCATGGTGGTCTACCTGCTGACCGCGCTGTTGCTGGGCGGTTTCGGCAACTACATGATCCCGCTGATGATCGGCGCGCGGGACATGGTGTTCCCCTTCGTCAACATGCTCAGCTACTGGATCTACCTGCTCTCCGTACTGGTGCTCGTTTCCGGCTTCTTCGTGCCCGGCGGCCCGACCGGCGCGGGCTGGACGCTCTATCCCCCGCAGGCGATCAGCGAAGGCACGCCCGGCAACCAGTGGGGCATCGTAACCATGCTGGGCAGCCTTGCGATCTTCATCATCGCCTTCACCATGGGCGGCCTCAACTATGTGACCACCGTCCTGCAGGCGCGCACCCGCGGCATGACGCTGATGCGCATGCCGCTGACCGTGTGGGGCATCTTCATCGCCTCGATCATGGGCCTGCTGGCCTTTCCCGCGCTGTTCGTGGCGGCCATCATGATGCTGCTCGACCATCTGCTGGGGAGCAGCTTCTTCATGCCGGCAATGATGACGATGGGGCAGGAAAGCAACACGCAGGGCGGCAGTCCGCTTCTGTTCCAGCACCTGTTCTGGTTCTTCGGCCACCCGGAAGTCTACATCGTCGCCCTGCCCGCCTTCGGGATCGTATCCGACCTCATCAGCGTCCACGCCCGCAAGAACATCTTCGGCTACCGCATGATGGTCTGGGCGATCGTGATCATCGGCGGGCTGAGCTTCCTGGTCTGGGCGCACCACATGTACGTCTCGGGCATGAACCCGTATTTCGGGTTCTTCTTCGCAACCTCGACGCTGATCATTGCGATTCCGACCGCGATCAAGGTCTACAATTGGCTGCTGACCCTGTGGCGCGGCGACATCCACCTGCGTGTGCCGATGCTTTTCGCCATCGCCTTCCTGTTCACATTCATCCACGGCGGATTGACCGGCCTGTTCCTTGGCAATGTCAGCGTTGACGTGCCCTTGAGCGACACTTTCTTCGTCGTCGGCCATTTCCACATGGTCATGGGAGTTTCGCCGATCCTGGTGATCTTCGGGGCGATCTACCACTGGTATCCCAAGATCACCGGCAGGATGTGGAACGAGACGCTGGGCCAGGTCCATTTCTGGGTCACGTTCCTGGGCGTCTATGCGGTGTACCTGCCGATGCATTACCTCGGCATCCTGGGTGTTCCGCGCCGCTATTACGCACTGGGCGAGACGAGCTTCATTCCCGAATCCGCGCACCTGGCCAACGAGGCAATCTCGGTGGCCGCGATCATCGTCTTCGCCGCGCAGTTCCTGTTCTTCTACAACATGATCTGGAACCTGCTCCGCGGCCCCAAGGCAGATCCCAACCCCTGGGGGGCGGCAAGCCTTGAATGGCAGACGCCGCAGACACCGCCGGGCCATGGCAACTGGGGGCCGCACCTGCCCACCGTCTACCGCTGGGCCTACGACTACAGCGTGCCCCATGCATCGCGCGACTTCATCCCGCAGAATGAGCCACCATCTGCCGAAGCGCCTTCCGAGGAAGCGGCGTCATGAGCCTTATCTCGCGCCTTGCCGAAAAGAGCTGGGAGACCCCCGGCATTGCCGAATATCGCGAGCCCGACAGTTATCGCCCGGCAGCGGCAACGGTCGGCGTCTACGTCTATTTCGGCGTCGCCACCGTCATCTTTACCCTGATCGCGGCGGCCTATCTGGTGCGCATGGGCATACCCAGCGCAGTCGATCACGGGACGGGCGAGGACTGGAGCCCGATGCCCGAGCCGCCCCTGCTGTGGATCAACACCGGAATTCTGGTACTCAGCAGCCTCGCCTGGGAAACGGCGACCCGCGCCTCGCGCAGGGACGACGTAACCCGGATGCGTTCGATGGTGATGGCCGGCAATGCGCTGGGAGTCCTGTTCCTCGTCGGGCAGGTCCTGCTGTGGTGGCACTATCAGACCGCGGGCTATTACCTCTCAGCCAATCCCGCCAATGCCTTCTTTTACCTGCTGACCGCGATCCATGGCCTCCACCTGGCGGGCGGGATTTTCGCAGGCGGTCGCACGCTGGGCCAGATGGCGATGCGCGCCGACGGGCAGCGGATCTGCCGCAATGTCAGGCTCTGCACCATCTACTGGCACTACCTGCTCGCGGTGTGGCTGCTGCTCGCTGCACTGCTGGTAGTGACTTGAGAAGAGGCGGGACGATGGGATCATGGACCACGTAACCACAAGCCAGTTGGAACCGCGCGACGCCGCGCAGGGCATCCAGTCGATTGCCGCGGACTGGTCTGCGGATCAGGAGGTCTTTCGCCATACCCATTGGGGCAAGGCGATGATGTGGATCTTCCTGCTCAGCGATACCTTCATCTTCTCCTGCTTCCTTACCGCCTACATGACGATGCGCGCATCGGCGAGCCTGCCCTGGCCCAATACGGCGGAAGTCTTCGCGCTATCCATCGGCGGACAACCGATCCCGCTGATCCTGATCGCGATCATGACATTCGTGCTGATCAGTTCCAGCGGCACGATGGCGCTGGCGGTGAACTACGGATACCGCGGCGACCGCCGCAAGACCGCCGCACTGATGTTCGCCACCGCACTGTTCGGCGCGACCTTCGTGGGCATGCAGGCGTTCGAATGGACCAAGCTGATCGTCGAGGAAGGCGTGCGCCCATGGGCGAACCCGATGGGTGCGCCGCAGTTCGGTGCCAGCTTTTTCATGATTACCGGCTTCCACGGCCTCCACGTGACTTGCGGGGTCATCATGCTGCTGATCGTCGCGACGCTGGTCCTGCGCGGGCACTACGACCGCACGGGCGATTACTCGGCCGTCGAGATCGCCGGTCTCTACTGGCACTTCGTCGACCTCGTGTGGGTCTTCATCTTCGCCTTCTTCTACCTGTGGTGACGCGAAAGGACGCAAGGCATGGACCATGACACCGCGACCGGCCAAGAGGCCCAGACCGCTCCGGCCCATGCCGAGGGGCAACAACACCCGCTGGGCCTCTACCTCAAGGTCTGGGGCTACCTCTTCGTACTCTCCACGCTGTCTTACCTCGTGGACTACTTCCACGTTCAGGGGATCGTGCGCTGGACGCTGATCATCGTGTTCATGCTGCTCAAGGCCGGGCTGATCGTGTCGATCTTCATGCACATGGCCTGGGAACGACTGTCGCTGATCTACGCGATCCTGGTCCCACCGCTGGTCCTGCTGGTGCTGGTGCGGATCATGCTGTTCGAGTCCGACTACACGTTCTGGACCCGGGCGATCTTCTTCGGCGGAGGAGGCTGAACCATGATCCGGTCGAGATGGACGGCAGCGGGAATGTGCATCGCGGCGGCGGTCGGCGTTGCCTGGGGACTGGATTTCTTCTTCGATCACCTCATGAGCAAGCCTCCGACCAGCGAGCTCGGCTACGATCCGATGGGCGACAATGCGGCACCGATGGACATGGGCGCGGTGCAACGGGGCTGGCCCAACGCCATGCATGACCCAAGCGAGCGGGCGCGCATGATGGCCTTCATGCACGGCATGGGCAGCCGCGAGCCGATGCCGATTGCCGCTCCCACTACGCAGCCGCAGGCCGCACCCGTCGACCTGGGCACCCTGCTCGCCGATGCCGACCCGCAAGTCGGTCAGGCCAAGGCCCAGGTCTGCGCCAGCTGCCATGATTTCACCCAAGGCGGTCCGAACAGGATCGGGCCGAACCTGTGGGGCGTTGTCGGCCGCGATATCGGCTCTCACGCCGGTTTCGCCTATTCCGATGCCATGAAGTCGGAACCCGGCAACTGGTCCTACGCCGAGCTGTTCGACTATCTCGCCTCACCCGCGCGGGACATTCCGGGAAACAAGATGGGCTTTGCCGGTCTGCGCAAGCCCGAGGACCGTGCCGCGGTCATTCGTTATCTCGCCACGCTCGGCGGCAGTGCGCCGCCGCTTCCACGACCCAAACAGCCGATCGGGGAAACGGCGGCACAGTAGTGGCGCTCAGCGCACCACTGCCCGGGTATAGAGGTGCCAGGTCGCGTAGCCGAGCACTGGCAGCACCACCGCCAGCCCGATCAGCGCGGGAAGCGCTCCCAGCACCAGCATTGCGACCACCATGACACCCCAGATCGCCGTCGTGCCGGGGCTCTTCATGGCTACGCGAACCGACGTGCGCATTGCAGTACCCCAGTCGACGCGGTCGTCGACCATCATCGGGAAGGAAATGAAGCTCATCGCCAGAACGACGACGGCAAAGCCGAAACCAACGAGGTTACCGATGACGATCATCCGCCAGCCTTCCGAAGTCGAAAGCACGGTCTCAAAGAAGGTCCCCACGTTGCGGGCCGCATCCGGATGGGCTGCGCCGAAGGTCGTGGCATAGATATACCAGGCCGCGATCAGCCAGACCACGAAGAGCATCGCGACCACCGCGGCAAGGCTGATGACCGAAAGGGCCGCAGGGCCATGGAAGACATCGAGGAAGTGCCGCCAGCGGGCATCGAGACCCAGTTCCCGGCGCCGGGCCAGTTCATAGAATCCGCTCGCCACGGCAGGTCCAAGCAGGACTGCACCGGCCACGATCGGAAAAACAAGGGGCAGCACCGATTCCTGGTAGGCATAGATGCCCGCAAGCATCACCGCCGCAGGATAGATCAGCCCGACGAAAACAAGATCTCCCCGTTTGTCGAGGAAATCGTCCCATCCCTGGGCAAGGGCCGTCATCAGGTCATGCAGGCCGATCTTGCGGATGTGGATCTCATCGCCGGCATGAAGTGAGCCGGCTGGACGCGCTATTGCCATGGACATCTCTCCCACGCTCTCAGCCGAGGGGAAATGTTCTGCCTGCAACTCCCAGCCGGGATCATGGCCAAGGGCGTCAATCGGATACCGCATTGCCGGTAAGCGAAAGCGCGGTCAGTCAAAATCTCAGCTCGGGGTTGCCCCCAAGGCTTCGATTGATGCCCGACAATACGCCTTCGCATCGCGCAATGGCAAGCACTCCGGACACTTTCGCACAGTTATATAACTGATAACTGCAAGTGACTACATCGCAGTTAACTTCAACGAACCGTTCCAATAGCGGAATCGGTTCGTCGATAAGCGAGTCTGCCGGGCCTCCAAACTCGTGGACATTACAAGCCCTTGCCCTAGATATTTACGCCCGTTCCGGAGCATGGTCCGGGCGATCAAGGCAAACGGGGCAAACGTGAGCGCAGACTTCTACTTTACGAAGTTCGAGAACCGGCGTCCGCCCGCGCCCCTGCCACAATCGCGCAGCGTCGAACTGATATGGCAGTTCCTGGCGATCTGTTCCCTGGTCGCCGGTGCAGTCTACATCTGGTGGCGCTGGACCAGTTCGCTCAACATGGACGCACTGTGGTTCGCGATCCCGATGGTCGTGGCCGAGACCTGCGCCTACTTCGGCCTGTTCCTCTTCACGGCCAACCTGTGGAAGACGCGCGACTATCCGCGCCGGGAACCGCCTGCTTCCATCACCGAATGCGTGCGCGAAGGCGAAGCCGTCGATCGTCCCGTTTCCGTCGACCTGTTCATCGCCACTTATAACGAGGACGTGGAACTCGTCCGCCTCTCGATCCGCGATGCGAGGCAGGTCGCCTACCCCCACTCCATAGACTTTCGCATCCATGTCCTCGACGACGGCCGGCGCGCGGACATGCAACGGGTCTGCGAAGAGGAAGGCGTCGGCTACATCACCCGCGACAACAATGCAGGATTCAAGGCGGGCAACCTGCGCAATGCAATGGAGCGCACGAGCGGCGACTTCATCGTCATCTGCGATGCCGACACCCGACCCTTCCCGACGATGCTCGAGCATACGCTGGGCTACTTTCGCGATCCCGACGTCGCCATCGTCCAGACTCCGCAATGGTTCTACGACATCCCCGAAGGCGAGCGGCTGCAAGACGTCTGGGGCCGCCACGCCGGATCGCCGGGACGACTGCTCGGCAAGGCGATCGAGACAGTCTTCGGCGAAATCCGGGTCGGAGAGGATCCCTTCGCCAACGATCCGGCGATGTTCTACGATATCATCCAGCGCCGCCGTAATCCCTGGAACGCGGCGTTCTGCTGCGGGGCCGGGTCGATCCACCGGCGCGAGGCGGTCATGTTCGTCGCGCTGCGCGCCTACGCCGATGCGATCGCCCATGACCCCGCCAATGCGCGCTCGCGCATTGCGCGCCTGCTGCGCCCCCGCAATGCCGACGAAGACGCGCTCGCCCGCTGGCAGGCCGCGCAGGAACAGGAACTGACGCCCTACAAGTTCCACGTTTCGGAAGACATTTATTCGACCATCGTCCTTCACCAGGACAAGGAGCGCACCTGGAAGACAGTGCTGCATCCGCAAGTGGAATCGAAGATGCTCTCGCCGCAGGACCTGCGCGCCTGGACGGTCCAGCGCTTCAAGTATGCAGGCGGCAGCCTCGACATCTTCTTTCACGACAACCCGGTAACGCGCCCGGGCATGTCGATGGCCCAGCGGGTCATGTATCTCACGACTTTCTGGTCGTACCTCGGTGCGCTGTGGAATCTCGTCTTCCTGCTGGCGCCGATCATCTACATGACCACCGCCATCCCGCCGGTCAGTGCCTATACCGGCGACTTCTTCATGCGCGCGATGCCGTTTCTCGTCCTCAACGAGCTGGCGTTCCTGATGGGCACCTGGGGTCTCTCCGGGTTCAAGGGCAAGGTCTCCTATCTCGCCAGCTTCCCGATATCGCTGCGCGCCTTGTGGGCAGTCGTGCGGCGCAGGAAGATCTCCTTCCCGGTCACGCCCAAGCAGCGGCAGGAAGGCAATCACCTGCGCCTTGTCTGGCCCCAGATTGCGATCATGGCGGCAACACTGTTCAGCTTCGCCTGGTGCGCCCTCCGGCTTTTCACTGTCGGCGGCGGCTACAGCCTTGGCGGGCTGATCGCCAACGGTCTGTGGGGCCTCAACAATATCCTTGCCATGTCGATCATGGTGCGCGCAGCCTTCTGGAAGCCGGAGGACGAAACATCAAAGCTGGAGAGCGTGGCATGAGCATTCGCGAGAACCTGCGCCGCGGCCGCAGCCACATCATCACCGCCGTGGTACTGATCGTCGCCGGAGCTCTCGTCGTGCAGATCGAGGATCGCAACCTCCAGCGCGAAGCCGGCAAGCCGGCGCCCGATCACGCCGCCCCGATCAAGGATGCGGCGACGGCGCTCGACAAGGTTCAGGACTGAAGCCGTTTTACCAGCGTGAGGCGGTTGAAGCCCCCCGCACTGACATAGTCTATCTCATCGACGCAGGCCTGAATGATGTTGCAACCGCGCCCATGGGTGGCGTCGAGATCGACCACCCGGCACTGGCTGAAGTACCCTTCCGGAACCGGCGAGCCACCGTCAGTCAGAACCAGGCGCAATTCGTCGCCTGCAAGGCTGACCTCCAGCGTCATCTCGCCCTGCCCGGTATTCGTGTAGCCGTGTTCGACGACGTTGTTCGCGGCCTCGACCAGCGCCAGTTCGAGATCGAGAGAAGCGGCTTCAACCACTCCCCCACGGACGCAAAAGTCCTTGAGAAAAGCGGCAAGTCGGCGGACCTCTGCGAGGTTCGCCGCAATGGCGATGACGCCGGGCCGGTCAGCCGAGAGTGACATCTGCCTGTTCTTCGGTATCGCAGATCACGAACAGCGTATCGAGCCGCGTGATCTGGAACAGGCGACGCACCGCCGCATTGGCGCCGACCACGGCGATCCTGCCGCCCGGTCCCATCTGCTTCATCAGCGAGACGAGCACGCCAAGGCCGGTGCTGTCGATGAATTCGACCTGTCCAAGGTCGAGCAGCACGCGCTCGGGACGGTTCGCGAAAGTCCCCGCCATTTCGTCGCGAAAGGCCGGCGCTGCCGCGGCATCGAGCCTGGGATGCTGGATCAGGATCCTCAGGATCTGCGTGTTGCCCGTCATGCCGATTGTATCTCCGGAATCTTGTTCTCAATCACGAGGAGCGAGATGTCGTCTTCGAAGCCGGCGCTCGAGCGCCTTGCGAGCAGGCCCAGTTCCAAGGCGCCCACGAAATCGCGTATCCGCTTTCCGGCATTGCTCGCCAGTGTCCGTACCAGCCTGTCCACGCCGAACTCCTGCCCTGCACTGTTGCTGCATTCTGTGACGCCGTCCGAATATAGCACCAGTCGCGCACCGGGAGGGAAGTCAAAGCGTGTCGGCTTCCACGATGCCGTGTCGAACCAGCCGACCGGCATTCCGTAATCGACTTCGGGGATCAGGACCTTGTCGTCTATCGCGATCAGGGGGCGCGGGTGGCCGGCGCAGACCATCCAGCACTCCTCACGCTCGGGTCGGGCGAGGCCGCAGGCTATCGTCGCATAGCTCTCGTCACCCCGGTCGAGGATCTCGCGGTTGATCGCTTCGAGCGACCGGGCGAGATCGCGCGGCGACGTCGGGCGAAGCTGCTTGATGCGGTGGTGCAGATGGAAGGAATCGAGCGCTGCGGGCACGCCATGGCCGCGCACGTCGATCAGGAAGAACAGCGCTCCGCCCTCTCGCAAGGGCGATACGCCGATGGAATCGCCGCCGAGCATGGCCGCAGGGCGGTAGAGGTGGCGGAAATTGAGCGCCCCTACGAGTCCTTCCGTGGGCAGGAGGCGCTCATGCAGCGCCGTAGCCGCGTCAAGGTCGGCCCGAACCCGCTCAAGGGCCTCCTGGGTGCGGCGATGGGCTACTTCGAGAAGGCTGTTGCGGCGCTGCAGGCGGCGATGAAGCAAGCGATTGCGCTGGGCGCTCTGTACTGCGAGTTCAAGCTGGACCTGCTCAAAGGGCTTGAAGAAGAAATCGTCGACGCCAGCTTCCATCGCCCTGCGGATAACCACTTCGTCGTTGCGTGCGGTCATCATCACGACATGCAGGTAACTGTCCTCGCTGCGCCCGGCGCGAACCTGCCGCACGAGTTCGAGGCCGTCCATCCCCGGCATCTGCCAGTCGGTGACGAGCAGGTCGACGGGCTTGCCTGCCAGCAGTACCAGCGCTTCTTCGCCACTGGCCGCCGAAGCGACCTTGCAGCCGAGCGCTTCGAGATGTGCCGCCAGAACGTCGCTCATCAGGTCGTCGTCATCGACGACAAGCACTTCGAGATGATAGCGCACGGGGCTGGCTGGGAAGTTCTGCATCGGATCCGGAAACTGCGAAAGCGTTCGGAAATTATCTTCGGAAATGGTTACCTTTTGGCAAACAACTCTCGGTAGGTTCCGCAATGAGCCAGTGTTTTCCGAATGCCGGGGGCACGGCCGACCAGGATCGAATGCCGAATGAACATCACTAACAAATTCCTGACTGCCGGGCTCGTTACGGCCGGCACTTTCGCATTTTCCGTCCCTGCTCTCGCGCAGGATTCGGGCGTTGCCTATGCCGGAGGATCGGTGGGCGATGGCGCGAACGGCTATGCCGGCGCGGTCGTGGCCCTGCCCGGCGCGCGCCTTGGCGAAGGACTTGCCCTGCGCGCGGGTGGCGGCGGCGGCGAATACCGCTACGAAGCGAATGGCCAGCGCATCGACGCCACATATGTGAATGCCGAAGTCGCGCTGGTCTACCAGACCTCGGGCGACTGGGGCTGGGCCAATTTCTCGGCCGGCCCACGCCTCACCGACACCAGCCTCAAGCCCGACGATCCGGGCAACCGCATGCGCGGCACGAGGATCGATGCAGCAGTTCAGACCGACGGTGCGCTCGGCAATGCCTGGCGTCTTACCTGGTTCGGCTCGCTGGGCATCAACGACCGCGCCTACATCACGCAGGCCCGCTTCGGCCCGCTGGTCGACGGCGGCAGCGACACGCGCATCGGCGTCGAAGGGGGCATACAGGGCGATCGCAGCTATACCCGCAGGAGCGTCGGCGGCTTCGTCTCGACCCGCATTACCGGCCGATGGCAGGGCCTCGTCTCGGGCGGTATTACCGACCAGGCGGGCCGCAACGTCAAGCCTTACGTGGCTCTCGGTGTCAGCCGCGTATTCTAGCCCACCCGCCGCGCCAGTGCCGCGGCCTGTTCCGGCACTCATGGCATTCGGGAGCTTCTACGATTTCCAGAGGAGCGCCGCCAAGTGAAGGCATCTCTCTCAGTTTCGGTGGCCGCACGACGCGAGAGCTGGCGCCAGCGCATTGCAAAGATCATTGCCCTGATCGTGCCGCTGCTGATCGGCGGCGTTGCGCTGCTGCTGCAGGAACAGGTGCAGACAACCGACCGGCTCGCCGCAGCCGAGGCCGAGACGCAGGAAAAGCGCAACCTCATTCTCTCCGTGTTTTCCGCGCATCAGGACATCGAAACCGGAGGCCGCGGCTATGTCCTGACCGGCGACCCCGAATTCCTCCAGCCCTTCGACAAGGGCACCCGCGAACTTGGCCGGATCGAACCTGCGCTTCGCCGTGCCTTTGCCGGTCAGCCCGAGGACCTCACCGAACTGGCTGCCATTTCCGAGCTCTCGCACAACAAACGCGAATTCACCGACCGCATCATCTCCCTGCAGCAAGCAGGTGACAATGCCGGCGCCGTCGCCCTTATCCGCAACAAGGGGGGCAAGCGGCTGATGGACGGTATTCGGAGCCACATCACCAGTCTCCTCAAGCGCGAGAATGACAGGCTCACGGAAGTTTCCGCACGGTCGCAGCAGGCGATCTCGGCCCTGCGTCAGGTGACCTTCAGCCTGCTGTTCCTGCTTCTGGCCCTGCTGATCATTGCCGGCATCGCGATCTTGCGCACCCTGCGCGCTCGCGAACAGGCGCTGATCCAGCTCGAAGACGTATCGCTGCGCCGCCAGGCGGTGCTCGAGAACGCGATGGACGGCATTCTCACCCTCAACCCCAGCGGTTCGATCGAAACCACCAATGCGGCGACCACACGCCTGTTCGGATACCGGGAAGTCGAACTCGACCGGCGCGACGTCGGCATGCTTTTCGCCAGCCAGCCGGCTATCGGCGAGTTCGCCCGGGAATTGCGCGAAATGCACCTGTCGAGCGACGGTCCCGGAACGGCGCGCGAAATCGTCGGCAGGCGCAAGGACGGCACGGAGTTTCCCATCGAGATCGCGCTTTCCGCAATGGTCCTCAACGAGGGACTGCGTTACGTCGCGGTCATTCGCGACATCACCGAACGCAAGCGGGTAGAGCAGCTCAAGTCGGAATTCGTCTCGACCGTCAGCCACGAACTGCGCACTCCGCTTACCTCGATCGCTGGCTCTCTGGGCCTGCTCAGCGGGGGGGCCGCAGGCGAACTGGGCGAGCGCGCGGGACGGCTCATCTCGATCGCGCAGAGCAACGCCAATCGCCTCGTGCGTCTGATCAACGACATTCTCGACATCGAAAAGATGGAATCCGGCCGCATGCCGTTCCACAACAGCGAGCTGGACCTCAGCGCGGCGCTGGCGACGTCGATAGAGGAAAACCGCAGCTTCTCCGATGGCTACGGCGTCAAGCTGGCGCTTCAGGCGCCCCAGGTGCCCGTGTGGGTCAGGGCCGATGCCGACCGGCTGGCGCAGGTCTTCGCCAACCTGATGTCGAACGCGATCAAGTTCTCGCCCAGCGGCGGGACGGTTTCCGTCACCGTCTCTCCCGGGGCCAGGTATCACCGCGTCTCCTTCACCGACGAAGGACATGGCATTCCCGAAGAATTCCGCAGCCGCATCTTCGGCAAGTTCGCGCAGGCGGACTCCTCCGACACCCGGCAGAAGGGCGGAACCGGCCTCGGCCTGTCGATCGTGCGCGAGATCGTCCAGCGCCTTGGCGGCAAAGTGAGTTTCGACAGCCAGCTGAACAAGGGCACGAGCTTCCACGTCGACCTGCCCGCCCTGCACGACGGGCCCGGGCGCGGAACCCGAGGCCAGGAAGCGGGCCTGCTCGTCTGCGGCAACGGTGCTGCCAGCGCATTTACCGAAGCCTTGCGCCGCGCCGGATACACGGTCAGCCTCGTCGGCAATGTACAGGCAGTGCGTGCGGCGCTCGCCTCATCAAACTATGACGGCATCGTGGTCGACATGGGCCTGTCGGGCGGCGCAGGCATCGAGATCATCCGCATGGTCCGCGAAACGGCGCGACACAGCGGCACACCGATCCTTGCGCTGGGCGGCAAGACCGGTTCCCGCGAACTGGAAGGCGATGCTGCGCTGGTGCTGGACTGGCTGCGCAAGCCCATCGAAGTGGGCCGCCTGATCGACAGCGTCGATGCCGCCAGCCGCGTTCTCGATGGCGCGCGTCCGCGTATTCTCCATCTCGAGGACGATCCCGACATCGCCCGCATCGTCACGGAGGCCCTCGATGGACGCGCGAATGTCGTTGCGGTGGACAGCCTGGCTGCGGCGCGGCGCGAACTGGCGAGTAACCGGTTCGACCTCGCGATACTCGACCTCACCCTGACCGATGGCGATGGCAGTGCCCTCCTTCCCGACTTGCGCCGGGACGGGGAACCTCTGCTGCCGGTTGTGATCTTCTCCGCGCAGGATGCCGATCCCGAAACCGCAGGATCGGTCGATGCCTGTCTCACCAAGGCTCGCACCCCGATCGGCGCGCTCGTCGCCATCGTCGAAAGCCTAACCTCCCCCACACGCACCCAGGAAACCGTCGCATGACCATCGAAATTCTCTATGTCGACGACGAGCCCGACCTTCGCGAAGTTGCAACCATCGCGCTCGAAATCGATCCGGGGATTCATGTGCGTTCCTGCGGTTCGGGCGCGGAAGCCCTGACCATACTGGAAAGCTGGACGCCCGATCTCGTACTGCTCGACATGATGATGCCCGACATGGACGGGCCGACCACCCATGCGGAGATCAGGCGACGCTTCGGCAGCCGCCTGCCGATCGTCTACATCACCGCACGGGCGCAGGAACACGAACGACAGCGCCTGATATCGCTTGGCGCGTTGGGCGTGATCGCCAAGCCCTTCGACGCAATGACGCTGGCAAAACAGGTCCATGAACTGGTCGACCGTGTCTGACCTCGAAGACCGGTTAACCCCGCTGCGCCTGCGCTTCATCGAGCGCCTGCACGGCAATCTCCCGGCCCTCCTCGAGCTTCGCCCGAAGCTCGGAGACGATGCCTCGCGCACCGAAGTGATCGCAATCGTTCACAAGATTGCGGGCATGGCCGGGACCATGGGCTTTCCCGATTTGGGCGCGGCAGCGCGCAAGCTGGAGGAATGCCTCGTCGACCGACCCGGCGAAACCGCAACGGCGCGTGCCGATCTCGATGATCTGGCGGACCGTATCACGGCAGTTGTCGCCAAGGGCTGAGCCGTCCGCAAGCCGCGTGGCGGCCCTTCCCTTCGCAAGCGAAGCCTTTCCCGTTCATTTCCGAAAATTGTGTCCGGAAACAATTCGTCACAGAGACGAAGGAACCAGGACACGAAGAACTCCCAATCAGGAACCATCGAGATTCCACATGGGAGCACAGAATGATTTCCGCAGCGCTTTTCGCGATTTCCACCCTCGCAAACCCGGGCGCATCCTGCTCATCGGCAACCCTTGCCTGCGTGGATGTGGCACCGGCCGCCGAGGCTTTTCCGCACCGTCCCATGCTGAAAGCCAAGGGTGTTATCGGCATGCGGCGCGCCAATGACGCGGAAACAAACAGAAACGAACAGGCAAATCTTTCCTGCGCCGCGCACCCGACCAAGAACCCCACGTGCCGCCACCGTCTGGTAAAGGCGCAGAACGAAACGCCGCGTTCCGATTTCGCGATTGAGGCAACCGGAGAAAAGAGCGCGCAATGACCCTCGCTCGTTCGCTCCTCCCTCTGGCGATGGTGCTAGCGCCGATCGCCTGGCCAGGTTCCGCCTTGGCCTACGACCGGCTGCCGACCGGCCTCGCGCAGCTCACTCCGGACGAGGTGCGCGAGCGCGTCGAAGTACACGACGATCCGGCCACCCCCCACGTCGTCGTCTCGACCCGCGAAGCATGGGACCGTGGTCGCTCGATCGGCGGCGCCCATGCGCGCGACGTCCACCTGCGCGCGCTCGTCGATCGTCAGTCCGGCGCAGTACGCTGGCAGGTCTGGCATGAGCTGGTCCACCCCGGTCCGGCCCCGCGCGTGGTCGGCGTGAAGTATGAAGCCGGCGGTCAGATCGCCCAGGCCGACCTGCTCGTCACCGATCAGTGGAAGGAGGACTGCCCATCCGTCGACGCCATCCACCGGGAGTGCAACCGCCACACCCGCCTCGTCTTCGAACTGCCCGAAAATGTCGTGAGCGAGATCGCCGAAGGCTACAGGCCGCAAAGCCGTTCGCCGTGGCAGCTCAAGTTCAAGGCCGAGGACGGCAAGTCGATCAGGGGCGGCCTTGCTCCTGCAGAGGCAGCGGGTCTGCTCCATGCGGTCGAGACCGTGCGCCAAGCCCTGCCTCACACGTCGGGCTGATCCGAACATCCCGTTATTTGAGCCGGTGCGGTTTGCCTGACCGCACCGGTCTTCCTATTTACATGGCAACATGCAAGAGACGATGACGTTCGCACACAGAATCAGATCCCCCCACGCCATGATCACCACGCCTCCCACCATTCTTCTCGTCGAGGACGATGGTGCGCTCCGCACATTGACCGCCCGGGCCCTGCGCCAGAGCGGCTTCAACGTGCTGACCGCGGCAACGGGGGCGGAGATGTGGGTCACCTTGCGCGAAACCGCGGTCCAGCTCATCGTGCTGGACATCATGCTTCCGGGCACCAGCGGCTTCGACCTTTTCCGCAGCCTGCGCCGCGAAAGCGACATTCCCATCATCTTCATCTCCGCCAGGGGCAGCGAGGAAGACCGCGTGCTCGGGCTTGAACTGGGTGCGGACGACTATCTTGCCAAGCCGTTCAGCACCCGCGAACTCGCGGCCCGCGTCAGCGCGGTCCTGCGCCGCGGCGGCTATGAAGGCGCGATCGAGAGCCCGGCCGACGGCCGTGCGCCCGAAGTGCTCTATTTCGATGGTTGGCAGGTCTCGCTCGCACGTCGCGAACTGCGCGCGCCGAATGGCGTCATGGTCGACCTGACCGGAGCGGAATTCGACCTCCTCTCTACTTTCCTGGGTTATCCCCAGCGCGTGCTGGGGCGTGAGCGACTGATGGAACTGTCACGCTCACGTATCGGAGACAGCTCGGATCGCAGCATCGACGTCCTTGTCAGCCGACTGCGCCGCAAGCTCCAGACTGAAGACAAAGAGTCGCCGATCGTAACCGTGCGCGGCGTCGGCTACATGTTCAGGGCGGAAGTGACCCGTTCCTGATGCTCCAGAGCGGCATGGGACTGTTCCGGCGCCTTGGCCTGCCAGAGCGCCTGCTTGCCGTTCTCCTGCTCGTCCTCATCGTCGACATCATCGCCAACACGGTGCTGTTCGAGCGGGTCAACTCGTTCGAACTGCGTCGTGACGATGCCGAGCGGATTGCCGAGAACCTCGTGCTGGCGACGCGCGCCATCGAGCGCGCTCCGGGAATGGAGCGCAGCGCCATAGCCAATGCACTGAGCACCGACCGCTTCTCTCTCGAATGGTCGCCTCCGACTGACCGCAAACGCGGTTCGCTGGGCCTTGCCAACTTGCGCGCGCAAGTCGTCGAGATCGAACCTGCCCTTGCCACCGGCGACATCGAACTGCACCTTGAGGAACTGCCGGGCAAGGGCAACATCGGCGGTTCCGTGCTGCTGTCAGACCGCAGCCTCCTGAAGTTCCACACACACGCCAATGCCGCGTGGAAGTTGACAGTCGGGCGCATTCTCAGCCTCATCCTGCCGACACTCCTGCTGATGGCCCTCGCCTGGGCACTCCTCAGCACGACGCTCAAACCGCTGCGTTCGGTGATTGGTGCAACCCGGGAACTGGGCTCGGGGCCACCCCAGCCGGTGCCCGAACGCGGCCCGGACGAGATGCGCCAGTTGATCCGCGCGCTCAACGACATGCAGGAACGCATTCACCAGTCGCTGGTCGATCGCACCCAGACGATGCTGGCGATCGGTCATGATCTCAAGACACCGCTTTCGCGCATGCGACTGCGCCTGGATGACGTCAGCATCGGCCCCGAGGTGCGCGAAGGGATTTCCCACGACATCGAAGAGATGCGCATGCTGATCGAATCGATCCAGGCCTATATCGACAATGGCGGGGAAACGATCCCTTCCGAGCGGATAAATCTCTCGATCATGGCCGAAACACTGGTCGATACCGCTGGCGACCATGGCGCCGATGCCACGTTCGAGGGCACTCCTGGCATCGTCATCAAGGCCCGTCCGGTGGCGATCCGCCGCGCGCTTTCCAACCTCATCGAGAACGCCATCCACTACGGCGGCAACGTCCGGGTCAGCGTGCGGCGCGATGGCGATGGCGCGGAGGTGGTCATCGAGGATGATGGCCCCGGTATTCCCGAAGACCGCATCGCCGACGCGCTCCAGCCCTTCGTGCGTCTGGATACGGCGCGCAGTCGCGATACAGCCGGCATGGGCCTGGGCCTGCCGATCGTCCAGAAGGCCGTGCGCGCTGAGAACGGCACGCTCGACCTGCGAAATCGTCCCGAGGGTGGCCTGCGCGCGACGATCCGCCTGCCGCTTGCGCCGAAATAACAGAGCGCTGCAACGCAGCAAAACTTCGTAACGTTTGCGAACAATGACGGACAAGCGCGCCACCTAGCTCTTGAGCAGAACCTGAGGGGAAATCCCGCAGGGCGATTCTACCCAAGGAAAGGTAAGCAACGTGAACGAGTTGATCGGTCGCGTCTTCAGTTTCGAGAAGACGATCTTCCCTGCCAGCAGCGACTTGTTCGGCAAGCTGGCCACCCATGGCCAGGAGCCCAAGGCGCTGATGGTTTCCTGCGCGGACTCGCGCATCGTCCCCGAACAGATCATGCAGGCCCAGCCCGGCGACCTTTTCGTCTGCCGCAACGCCGGCAACATCGTCCCGCCCTTCGCAACGATGAACGGCGGCGTATCCTCCACTGTCGAATATGCCGTTGCCGCCCTCGGCGTGCGTGACATCATCGTGTGCGGCCACTCGGACTGCGGCGCAATGAAGGCCCTGAGCAATCCGGTCGGCCTCGACAAGATGCCCAACGTCGCTGCCTGGCTGCGCCACGGCTCGGCGGCCGAGCATATCGTGAGCACATGCCACCCCGAGCTCGGCGAGCAGGAGCGCGTCCGCGCCATCAGTCTCGAGAACGTGATCGCGCAGATCGCCCACTTGCGCACCCATCCCTCGGTCGCAGCGGCCATCGCCCGCGGCGAAATGTCGCTACATGGCTGGTTCGTCGATATTCACGCCGGCCAGGTCCTCGGCCTCGACGGCGATACCGGCGAGTTCGTGGCCCTGCGCGAAGACCGCGAGCTTCCGGTCGCGCTCAAGGCCCGCACCCGCATCGCTACCGAACTCGCCGAGGCCGCGGAATGAGTACCCCCGCCGCCGAAACGCGAACTGGGCCATTTGCCTTTTTCGCGCGAGACTTCACGGCCTCGATCGTGGTCTTCCTCGTGGCAATGCCATTGTGCATGGGCATCGCCATCGCTTCGGGCGTACCGCCCGAGAAGGGCCTCGTTACAGGTATCATCGGCGGCATTGTCGTCGGTCTGTTCGCCGGTTCGCCGTTGCAGGTCAGTGGCCCGGCCGCTGGCCTTGCCGTTATCGTCTTCGAGTTCGTCCGCGAGAACGGGCTCGAGGCGCTGGGCCCGGTATTGCTTCTGGCCGGCGTAATCCAGCTGGTTGCCGGCGCCCTCAAGATGGGCGGCCTGTTCCGTGCCATCAGCCCGGCCGTGGTCCACGGCATGCTTGCCGGTATCGGCGCGCTGATCGTCATCGGCCAGTTCCACATCCTGTTCGACGCCAAGCCGATGTCGAGCGGATTGGAGAACATCGCGATGATGCCCGCCCGCGTGCTGGGTCTCGACCTTTCCAGCGTGTCGGCCACCGAGATGGCGCTGGGCCTCGGCCTGCTGACCATCGGCGTCATGTTGGGCTGGGAAAAGCTGCGCCCCAAATCGATGGCTCTCGTCCCCGGAGCCCTGCTTGGCGTCGTCGCCGCAACGGCGGTTGCCTGGAGCATGGGCCTTGGCGTCGCGCGGATCGAGGTCCCCGCCTCGATCGGTTCGGCCTTCGCACTGCCGACCAGCATGGAGTGGTTCGCCCCGCTCGCCAATCCGGGTCTGATCGTCGCTGCCGTGGCGATCGCATTCATCGCCAGCGCCGAAACGCTGCTGTCGGCCGCTGCTGTCGACCGCATGCATGACGGCGTGCGCACCGAGTACAACAAGGAACTGCGGGCGCAGGGCATCGGCAACTTCCTGTGCGGCATGGTTGGCGCGCTGCCGATGACCGGCGTGATCGTACGCAGTTCTGCCAATGTGCAGGCCGGCGCCAAGACCCGCCTTTCGACGATCCTGCACGGTGCTTGGATCCTCGGTTTCATCGCGCTGCTGCCCTGGTTGCTTCGCGAAGTACCCATGGCCGCACTGGGCGGCGTGCTCGTCGTCACCGGTTGGCGCCTCGTCAGCCTCAAGCACGTGCAGCACCTGCTCAAGGCCCACGGGTACCTGCCCGCGGCAATCTGGGCGGTGACCTTCATCCTCGTGGTGACCACCGACCTGCTGACCGGCGTGCTCGTCGGCCTCGGCCTCTCGCTGGTCGAGCTCCTGCCCCACGGCCGCAACCTCGGCCTCAAGGTCCATGAGCACGAGGACGAGGCCGGCCCGCGTCTCGAACTGCACGGTGCGGCAACGTTCCTCGGCCTGACGCGGCTCAATGCGGTGCTGGAACGCCAGCCCGCCGACCGCCCGGTCCACCTCGACCTCGACCGGGTGCGGGCGATGGACCACACAACCGCGGAAACGCTCAGCGAGTGGATCTCCCGCCGCCGCCAGCGCGGCCATCAGGACCGCGTGACCGGCCCGGCCTCGATTCTGAAGCCGCTACCGCTGGCAACCTGAAGCAACTGACCCTGAGTGACCGAACGCTTCGGCATTCGGTCACCATCTGCGGGCGGACACGCACGGGCGTGTCCGCCCGCTTCTTTTGCCGGCTGCACACCATGCCGGCCCCGGATTCAGACTCCCGAAACTCCATGCTGCAGATGCGAAATACTTTGTCACAAACGAGCAAGCCTGCGGACAACCTTCGCCAATAGTGTCAGCTAAGTCATCGCGACACGCATGCGCCACGCAGCGACAGGCGACGAGGTGACCGCAGGACGGAACACGAAGACACAAGTCATCATGAGGGTGTTCCAAATATGAAGTTTCGTCTGCTTTCCGGCGTTGCCGGTCTCGCCGCTGCCTGCCTCGGCATGGCTTCGCCTGCCCTCGCGCAGGACGCTCCCGGTCCTATCACCGTTTCGGGCGAAGTCGCCCTCGTCTCGGACTACCGCTTCCGCGGCGTCTCGCAGACCGACGAGGAAATGGCGATCCAGGGCGGCATCAACGTCGAGCATGAAAGTGGCTTCTACGCCGGCACCTGGACTTCCAACCTTTCGGGCTGGGGCACTTTCGGTGGCTCCAACATGGAGCTCGACCTCTACGCCGGCTATGCCACCGAAATCGCCAGTGGCCTTAACCTCGACGTCGGCATGACCTGGTTCATGTATCCGGGCGGCGCTTCAGACACCGACTTCGCAGAACTCTACGCCAAGGCTTCGACCACCTTCGGCCCGGCCGACTTCCTCCTTGGCGTCGCTTATGCTCCCAAGCAGCAGGCACTCGGCAAGGTCTACAACAACGCCGCCAGCTACAACGCGGGCATCCCCGACAACCCGGGCGCCAAGTCCGACAACGTCTACGTATGGTCCGATGCCAGCGTGGGCGTGCCCAGCACACCGATCACACTCAACGCACACCTGGGCTATTCGAACGGCAACTCGGGCCTCGGCCCGAACGGCACCAGCATCGCGCCAACCGGTGAGTTCCTCGACTGGTCGCTCGGCGCCGATCTCGCGCTTGGCCCGGTGACGCTGGGTGTCGCCTATGTCGATACCGACATCTCGCGCTCGGATGCCGCCTACCTGCAGCCGAACTTCGCTTCGTCGAAGGACGGTTCGAAGATCGCCGACTCGACAATCCTGTTCTCGATCTCGGCAGGCTTCTGACGATACTCTCCCGTCCGGGCGCAGATCGCGTCCGGGCGGGTCCTGATCGCTAGCTGCGCCTCGCGCCCGACTGGCCGAAGCGGGCAACCAGATCGTAAAGATCGCCGCGAAAGTGCTGGCGCACGAAGGTGATGCTGTCCTTGCCGCGCCAGGTCCTGCGTTCGACCAGCAACGTCGCCGTTCCGGGCGCAACCATCATCCAGCTTGCCACTTCGGCATCCGCCCCTTCCGCCGCTATGCGCGTTTCGGCCTCATCCCATGGCACGTGCCGCAGCAGCCAGGACCCCGGCGCCTGCTCCGCAAAATCAACGAATTCGATGTCCGGCACTGCCGTCAGGTCGACCTGGCGATGCTCAACCGCAAAGGCCGCATCGTTGGCGTAGTGAACCCCGGCGAGCGAAAGCACCCGGCCGCGGTCCGGTCCGAAGGGACTGTCAGGACCTTCCGTGATCTCGCGCTTGCGCAGGCGGTATTGATGCCTCTGGCCCCGCGCCGCGATCTCCTCGGCCAGATCGGGAATGTCGAGCACCATCGAATGCACCCGCGGGCGCGAGACGAACGATCCGGCACGCTTGCGCCGCTCGATCAGCCCGGCAGCGGCAAGCGCGGAGAGCGCCTTGTTCACCGTCATGCGGGAACAAGCGTAGTGCGCCATCAATTCCGCTTCGGTCGGAAGACGCTCTCCCGGAGACAGCTCGCCCGAGACGATGCGCGCCTCCACTTCGGCGCGGATGCGTTCACCCAGAGGCAGCGTCATTGCGCAAGCCGCCTCATGGTTTGCGCGAAGTGGCCGACGATCGCCTCGCGCCGGACATGGTGGCCATTCCGCACGATCCGGCAGCCGCGGCGCCATACGCTCTCGATCACGCCCTGACCGGCGGAGAATATGAAGGCATCGAGCAGGCCATCATCGCTGCGCCCGATCATTGAGGGCGCGTCGGCGCGCAGGCTCACCAGGTCTGCCGGCGATCCCGGCGCGAGCGGCGCAGGGGCAGCCAGTGCCTGCGAACCGCCCACCACTGCACCTTCATAGAGGAACCGCCCGGTCGATCCCCCGCGCGTTCCGGTCAGGCAGTTACGGCTGCGCAGCGAGAGACGCTGGCCATATTCGAGCAGGCGGAGTTCTTCGGTCATGTCGATCCGGACGTTGGAATCGGAGCCTATGCCAAAGCCCAGACCGCCTGCCAACGCTGCGGCGGCGGGAAAGATGCCGTCGCCGAGATTCGCCTCGGTCATGGGGCAAAGCCCGGCGACCGCGCCGCTGCGGATCATTCCCTTCCATTCGGCCTCGTTCACATGGGTGGCATGGACGAGGCACCAGTCGGGCCCGACATCGGCATTGTCGAGCAACCATTGCACCGGCCGCGCGCCGCTCCAGGCAAGGCAATCGTCCACCTCGCGCTGTTGCTCGGCAACATGAATGTGCACGGGGCCATCCCGTTCGAGTGCGGTAACCTCTGCCAGCGCGGCGGGCGTGACCGCGCGCAGCGAATGCGGGGCGATGCCGAGGCGCGCGTCGTGCAGTCCTGCCAGCGCGCGCCGGGAAGCTTCGAGCAACCTCGCGAAACTCTCGGGGTCGGTAACGAAGCGCCGTTGCTCCGGCGACGGAGGCAATCCGCCGAAGCCTGCCTGCGCATAGAAGACCGGCAACAGCGTGAGTGCGATGCCGGTCTCCGCAGCGGCTTCAGCAAGCGCTGCCCCCATGCGCGCCGGATCGTCGTAGGTCTTCCCGGAAGGATCGTGATGCAGGTAATGGAACTCGCCAACGCGGGTGAAGCCCGCCTCCAGCATCTCCATGTAGGCGAGCGCGGCGATAGCCAGCATCGCTTCGGGATCGAGCCGATCGACGAAGCGGTACATCGCCTCGCGCCAGGTCCAGAAACTGTCCTCGCCCTCCCCACGATACTCTGCGGCACCCGCCATGCCGCGCTGGAAGCCGTGGCAATGAAGGTTGGGCATGCCCGGCAGTCCGATAGCGTGCCGCTTGTCGCCGGACTGCGGCGCGGCATCGGGCGTGATCGACACGATCAACCCGTCTTCCAGCTCGAGACGCACGTCCCGCCGCCAGCCGCCGGGCAGAAGCAGGCGTTCGAAATGCAGCACCGTTTCCGTGTTCATGGGGCGACTCCGTCGGCTCGATTTAATGTCTATACATTATTGCACGTCCATGCCAAGATTTCACTCTCGAAATGGAGGCCGCGATTCTCGTGAAGTGCGACAAAGTCTGGGTAAATGCGCGTCTGGCGACGATGGCCGGGCCCGGCCTCGGCGTGGTCGAAGACGGCGTCGTGGCGGCGCGCGGCGGCCAGATCGCCTATGCGGGACCGCGCACGCAGGCCCCGGACTTCACGGCCGAGGAGACGGTCGACTGCGCGGGCCGCTGGATCACCCCCGGCCTGATCGATTGCCACACCCACCTCGTCTACGCCGGTAACCGTGCACAGGAATTCGAACTGCGCCTCGCCGGGGCGAGTTACGAAGAGATCGCGCGGGCCGGTGGCGGAATCGTCTCGACCGTGGCGGCAACCCGCGCAGCGAGTGAGGACGAACTGGTTGCAAGTGCCCTGCCCCGGCTCGACGCGCTGATCGCCGAGGGCGTCACCAGCATCGAAATCAAGTCGGGCTACGGTCTCTCGCTCGATGCCGAACGGCGGATGCTGCGCGCTGCCCGGCGGCTTGCCGACGAACGTGCCGTGGACGTGACCACGACGTTCCTTGGCGCCCATGCCGTGCCTGCAGAGTTCGCCGGGAATGCCGATGGCTACATCGATACCGTAGTCCACGACATGATCCCCGCTCTCGCCGCCGAAGGGCTGGCCGATGCCGTCGATGCCTTTTGCGAAGGGATCGGCTTCACGCGCGAGCAGACCCACCGAGTCTTCGAAACGGCAAGCCAGGCCGGTCTGCCGGTCAAGCTCCATGCCGAGCAGCTTTCCAACCAGCACGGCGCTGCCCTCGCCGCAGAATTCTGCGCCCTGTCCGCCGACCATCTCGAATGGCTCGACGATGCCGGCATCGCCGCCATGGCCCACGCCGGCACCGTCGCGACCCTGCTGCCCGGCGCCTTCTACTTCACCCGAGAAACCCGTGTCCCGCCGATTGACGCCCTGCGCGCCGCGGGCGTGCCCATCGCCCTCGCCACCGACAGCAACCCGGGCACTTCGCCAATGACCTCGCTCCTGCTGGCAATGAACATGGGCGCGACGCTGTTTCGGCTGACCGTCGAGGAATGCCTGCTCGGCGTCACCCACCATGCGGCCCTCGCGCTCGGGCTTGGTGACCGGATCGGCACGCTGGAGGAAGGCAAGGCCTGCGACCTTGCGATCTGGGACATCGAGACCCCGGCCGAGCTTGTCTATCGCATCGGCTTCAATCCCCTTCACGCCCGCATCCGGAGAGGCCAGTGAGTACCGTTACCCTGAAGCCCGGCAGCGTCCCGCTTGCCGATTGGCGCGCCATCTACCGCGGCGCGCAGGTCCGCCTCGATGCCAGTGCGGAGGGTGCCATCGCCCGCGGCGCTGATGCCGTTGCCCGTATCGTCGCGCGCGGGGAACCGGTCTATGGCATCAATACCGGCTTCGGAAAGCTTGCCAGCATCCGCATCGAGGATGCCGATCTTGCCAAGCTGCAACGCAACATCGTGCTGAGCCATGCCGCCGGTACGGGTGAGCCGACGCCTGTCGATGTCGTCCGGCTGATGCTCGCCCTCAAGCTGGCCAGCCTGACACAGGGCGCTTCGGGCATTTCGGCGCGCACGGCAGCACTGCTCGAGGCCATGCTCGAACGCGGCATCACGCCGGTCGTGCCCTGCCAGGGTTCGGTCGGCGCTAGCGGAGACCTGGCGCCGCTCGCGCACATGGCAGCAACAATGCTGGGTGTCGGCGATGTCTTCGTAAGCGGTGAACGCATGGCGGCCACGAAGGCGCTGGCCGGTGCCGGGCTGGAACCGGCAGAGTTGGGCCCAAAGGAGGGTCTTGCCCTGCTCAACGGTACGCAGTTCTCCTGCGCATGGGCACTGGCGGGGCTGTTCGAGGCCGAACGGCTGCTGCAATCCGCGTTGGTTGCCGGCGTACTTTCCACAGAGGCAGCCAAGGGCTCGGACGCGCCTTTCGATCATCGCATCCACAGGCTGCGTGGCCATGCCGGACAAATCGCCACCGCCGATGTCCTGCGCCACCTCATGGCAGGCTCGGCCATTCGCGCTTCGCATGTCGAGAACGACATTCGCGTGCAGGATCCCTATTGCCTGCGCTGCCAGCCGCAGGTCATGGGCGCCGCGCTCGACGTGCTGCGGCAGGCAGCCGGGACCCTTGCCATCGAGGCCAATGGCGTCTCCGACAATCCGCTGATCTTTCCGGAGACCGACGAGGCGCTTTCGGGCGGCAATTTCCATGCCGAGCCGGTCGCCTTCGCCGCCGACATGATCGCGCTAGCGATCTGCGAGATCGGCTCGCTCTCCGAACGGCGTACCGCCATGCTGGTCGACCCCGCGCTCTCCGGTCTGCCTGCGTTCCTGACGCCCGAACCCGGGCTCAATTCCGGCTTCATGATCCCGCAAGTCACCGCCGCTGCGCTTGTTTCCGAAAACAAGCAGCGCGCCTATCCGGCCAGCGTCGATTCCATCCCCACTTCCGCCAACCAGGAAGACCACGTCTCGATGGCCGCCCACGGCAGCCGCCGCCTCGTGGCCATGGCCCGCAATGCCACTGCAGTCGTCGGCATCGAATTGCTGGCCGCCGCGCAAGGTTGCGATTTCCATGCGCCGCTCACGTCAAGCGAAGCCCTCGAAGCGGTACGAAAGACCGTTCGCGCGACGATCCCCGCGCTTGGGCCGGATCGCCATTTCCATCCCGACATGGAAGCGGCCAACGCCCTTATCCGTTCGGGCCAAATCGTTGCGGCGGCGGGCATCGAGCTGCCGGGCGTAGCATGAGCGGCTGGCTCGACATCCGGCGCGGCGACGCACCGCTGATCGTCTGCTTTCCCCATGGCGGCACCACGATTCCCGAAACCATCGAGGCGGGACTGACCTCGCCCTGGCTGGCCCGCAAGGATGCCGACTGGCACATCGCCGAGCTCTACGCCTTCGTGCGAGACATGGGCGCAACGACGATCCGCACTGCCGTTTCACGCACCGTGATCGACTGCAACCGCGATCCTTCCGGTTTCTCGCTCTATCCCGGCCAGACGACGACCGGCCTGTGCCCGACCGAAACGTTCGACGGCGAGCCGCTTTACGCCGGGGACTGGCCCACCGATGACGAGATCGCGCGTCGCCGGGCCCACTGGTTCGATCCCTATCACGCGGCGCTGCGCGACGAGATCTATCGCCTGCGCACTCGCCACGATGACATTGTCCTCTACGACACGCACTCCATCCGCAGCCGCGTGCCACGCCTGTTCGAAGGCGAACTGCCCCAATTCAACGTGGGCACCAATGGCGGGGCAACCTGCTCTCCGGCACTGCGCGAGGCCGTTGCCTCGATCTGCGCCGCAAGCGGGCACAGCCATGTCGTCGACGGGCGCTTCCGCGGTGGCTGGACCACCCGACACTACGGCGCGCCCGACATCGGCATCCACGCAATCCAGATGGAGCTGGCGATGCGCGGCTATCTGGCCGAGCCCGAAACGCCCTCGCCCGAAAACTGGCCCGCCCCGCTCGACGCGCGGCCGGCCGTGCTGCCCGTGCTCCACCAGATCATCGAAGCCTGCCTCGACTTCGCGAAAGGAAGACCATGACCCGCCTCGACAATTCGCGCCGGATCGTCCCTGCCACCGGAACCGAACGCACTGCGCGAAGCTGGCTCACCGAAGCCCCCTTGCGCATGCTCATGAACAACCTGCACCCGGACGTCGCCGAGCGTCCGGAGGAACTGGTCGTCTACGGCGGCATAGGCCGCGCCGCGCGCGACTGGGAAAGCTTCGACTGCATCGTCGAGACGCTGCGCCGCCTCAAGGACGACGAGACCCTGATGATCCAGTCCGGCAAGCCCGTTGGCGTATTCCGCACCCATGCCGATGCGCCGCGCGTGCTGCTTGCCAATTCGAACCTGGTGCCGAAGTGGGCGACCTGGGAGCACTTCAACGAACTCGATCGCAAGGGCCTCGCCATGTACGGCCAAATGACGGCCGGCTCGTGGATCTACATTGGCAGCCAGGGCATTGTTCAGGGCACTTACGAGACGTTCGTCGAAATGGGACGCCAGCACTATGGCGGCGACCTCACCGGGCGCTGGCTGCTCACCGCCGGTCTTGGCGGCATGGGCGGCGCGCAACCGCTCGCCGCGGTCATGGCGGGCGCTTCGTGCCTTGCCATCGAATGCCAGGAAAGCCGCATCGATATGCGCCTGCGCACCGGCTATCTAGACTATCGCGCCGAGACCATCGAGGAAGCGATGGCGATCCTCGACAGGGCCCGCGCCGAAGGCAAGGCAGTTTCGGTGGGCCTGCTGGGCAATGCCGCACAAGTGCTGCCCGACCTTTTTGCGCGCGGCATCCGTCCCGACCTGCTCACGGACCAGACGTCCGCCCACGATCCGGTGAACGGCTACCTGCCACTGAGCTGGAGCGTCGCCGAATGGATCGGGCGCCGCGAGCGCGAACCAGAAGTAGTGGCCAAGGCTGCCAAGGCATCCATGGCAGTCCACGTGCGCGCGATGCTCGACTTCCATGAAGCGGGCGTGCCCACGGTCGATTACGGCAACAACATCCGCCAGATGGCCAAGGACGAAGGCGTCGACAACGCCTTTGCATTTCCGGGTTTCGTTCCCGCCTATATCCGCCCGCTGTTCTGCCGCGGCGTCGGCCCGTTCCGCTGGGCCGCGCTGTCGGGCGATCCTCAGGACATCTACAAGACCGATGCCAAGGTGAAGGAACTGCTGCCAAACGACGCCCACCTGCACCGCTGGCTCGACATGGCGCGCGAACGCATCCACTTCCAGGGCCTGCCTGCACGCATCTGCTGGGTCGGTCTGGGCGATCGCCACCGCCTCGGCCTCGCCTTCAACGAGATGGTAGCGAGCGGAGAACTGAAGGCCCCCGTGGCGATCGGGCGCGACCACCTCGATTCCGGTTCGGTCGCGAGCCCCAATCGCGAAACGGAAGCCATGCGCGACGGCTCGGACGCGGTGTCCGACTGGCCCCTGCTCAACGCCCTGCTCAATACCGCAAGCGGTGCGACCTGGGTCTCACTCCACCACGGCGGCGGTGTCGGCATGGGCTATTCGCAGCATGCCGGCATGGTGATCGTCGCCGACGGCACTGGGGCCGCGGCCCGGCGTCTCGAGCGGGTGCTGTGGAACGATCCGGCCAGCGGCGTGATGCGCCATGCCGATGCCGGATACGAGATTGCGCTGGAGTGCGCGCGCGAAAAAGGGCTCGACCTGCCCGGCATTCTCGGCTGACGATTGCCCCTCCCCCTCCTTCCCGGCTAAAGGCACCGCCATGGACAGGTCACCCATTCTCGTCGTCACTACCGGCGGCACCATTGACAAGCAGTATTTCGACGCTCTGAGCGAGTACCAGATCACCGAGAGCGTGATCGAGAAGCTGCTGAAAATCTCGCGCGTCACGCATCCGTTCCGGATCGTCGAACTGATGCGCAAGGACAGCCTCGAGCTGACCGACGAGGATCGCGCGCTCATCGCCGCAACGATCGCCAATGCGCCGGAGAAGCGCGTGGTCGTCACCCACGGCACCGACACGATGGCGCAAACCGCCCAGTCGCTGGGCCACCTGACCGACAAGACGGTCGTGCTTGCCGGCGCACTGGCTCCGGCGCGGTTCTCGGAAAGCGATGCCGCGTTCAACCTCGGCATGGCCTTCGCCTGCTGCCAGGCAGCCAAGCCGGGTGTGTGGATCACGATGAACGGTTCTGTCTTCGATGGCCTGAAGGTCCGCAAGGACCGTGAGGCAGGCACTTTCGTAGAAATCTGACCGACGTGTAAGGTCCAATACGGCACCGAAACGGACCCATCTTCTCCCTGAATACGCAAAGATCCGGAGCGACCCGTTCGCGCCTCTCCAATAGGTAGGCCCTTAGCCTGCAGATAGGAGGCGCGGGCTGTGTCCGCTCACGGCTTCGCCTTCCCCCCCGCTGTCGGCAACGGCAGATACGTCGCCCCGCACCCTGACGTGCCCCGGTCGACAAGGTGAAGGGAGCGTCGATGACTCTCGTGACACAGCTCGATACGGGCTTCGAAACTGCGCTGGCCCATGCCCCGATCGGAGCCATGTGCATCGACGATACCGGTGTTGTCTCCTGGGCCAATGCCGCCCTTGCCGCGATCCTGGGAGAGAGCGATCCTGCCTCGTTGCACCATCGGCTGATCTACGCCGGGATGGCCGACGATGACGCGGACATGCTGCGCCAGATGCTGGACATGTCGGTCGAAGCGCGCCCCGGCAGGACATGGCAGTCCGCGCTGTTCGGTATCGACGGCAACAGCCATCCGGTCGACCTGACGCTTGGCGACAGTCCCGGGAACACTGGCCGGCACACTATCGTCTATGTCCAAAGCCTCATGCGGCAGGTCGTCGCGGAACGGCGCTTCAACCAGATTTTCGACAACCTGCCGCTCGGCCTTCTGATCGTCGACAACCGGCAGCGCATCGTCCAGGCCAACCGGACGCTGGCAAGCGAGTTCGGCTACAGCCCGGAAAGCCTCGTCGGCCAACCGCTCGATCTGCTGGTGCCGGACCGCTATCGCCATGGGCACGCCAGCCACGTCGAGGGCTACATCGCCGCACCCAGCTCGCGCATGATGGGATCCGGCCGCGATCTTACCGGACTGCACAGCTCCGGTGAAGAGCTGCCGGTCGAAATCGCCCTCACCCGGCTCGAGCATCCCGGTCGGCCCCTGACCATGGCGATCGTCAGCAACATATCGCAGCGCAAGAACGCCGAGAGCGCTCTGCAGCAGACCAATGCCCAGCTTGAGGAATTCACATATGTCGCCAGCCACGACCTGCGCTCTCCCCTGCGCGGGATCGGTGATCTGGTGAGCTGGATCCGCGAGGATCTGGGTGAAGACAGCCTCCCGCATGACGTGCGCCACAACTTCGATCGCATCGCCTCGCGCATTGCCCGCGCCGAGCAGATGATCGACGACCTGCTCGACTATGCGCGAGCCGGCACGCGCGACACGATGACCGAAGTGATCGATCCGCACGAGCTGGTCGCGGAGGCGCTCGCCCTGGCGATGGTGCCCGAGAGCTTCATTGTCGAGATGGACATCGCCGGCGGCCCCATCACGGCCCCGCGCGCGCCGCTGGCCACTTCCTTGCGCAACCTGATCGGCAATGCCGTGAAGCACCACGGCCAGCGCAGCGGACACCTGCGCATCGCCTTGCGCGAGGAAGGCCGCTTCGCCGTCTTCACCGTCGAGGACGACGGTCGCGGCATAGCCGAGGGCAATGAGGAGCGCATCTTCAAGCTGTTTCACCGCGCCTCCCCCGGCACGGACGGCGACGGCGTCGGACTCGCCTTCACCCGGCGCATGATCAACGCGCATGGCGGCATGATCACCGTCGTGCGCGGCAAGGGCAGGTTGGGCGGGGCCTGCTTCGAAGTGCACTGGCCGCGCATCCTGTTGCGGGAGACGGACAATGGTTGAAACCGGCGAATGCACCGTACTGGCGGACTGCACGGTCCTCATCGTCGATGACGATGACGTTGCCATCGAAGGCGTGCTGCGCAGCTTTCGCAAGCATGACGTCCCCTGCCGGACGCTGACGGCCGGAGACGGGAAGGAAGCGCTGGCCGTCCTTTCGGGCGATCACCCGGACAAGAAACTGACAACGCCCGTGATCGTCCTGCTCGACCTCAACATGCCGCGCATGGACGGCTTCCAGTTCCTCGAAGCCGTACGCGCGGACCCACAGCTGCGGCGCACGGTGATCTTCGTGCTCAGCACTTCCTCGCGCGATCAGGACCGTTGCCGCGCCTACAACGAACAGGTGGCCGGATACATGGTCAAGTCCGAGGTCGGGCCGCAGTTCGCCCGCCTTGCCGAGTTCATGACCAAGTACACCCTGACCCAGGAACTCCCGTGAAGACAGGCTTTCAAGGATCCCCCCACGATGAAAGGCTTTCCCAAGACCGGTAACGAGCTGTCCGCCCTGATCGTCGATGACGACGACGTCGATCGCGAGCGACTGATCCGCATGCTCAGGCGCTGCCCGCGCGACATATCGATTGTCGAAGCCGCATCGCATGCCGAAGCAATGACGCTGATCCGCATGCCGGCCAGCCACTTCGACATCGTCTTCCTCGATTTCGGCCTGCAGGACGGCGACGGACGCGATCTCATTCCCGCAATCCGCGACGAG
Source organism: Novosphingobium sp. KN65.2 (assembly GCF_001368935.1). NCBI lineage: Bacteria > Pseudomonadati > Pseudomonadota > Alphaproteobacteria > Sphingomonadales > Sphingomonadaceae > Novosphingobium > Novosphingobium sp. KN65.2. Next base: position 19,027 of record NZ_CCBH010000161.1, on the reverse strand, counting down.
ATCGATCCCGATTGCCCGATTGTCGCCGTGACCGGCAACAGCAACGAACAGATCGCGGTGGATTCGATCAAGTCGGGCATGACCGAATTCCTCGCCAAGCGTCAGCTCTCGCAGGAGCAGGTCCTTGCCTCGATCGAGGAAGGGATGGCCTGGCGCAAGTACCGGCAGGAACTGCGCCGGGCAGAGGAGGAACTGACCCACCGCAGCCTGCACGATCCGCTGACGGACCTGCCCAACCGCACGCTGTTCTTCGACCGCCTCGGCCAGTGCTGCGCCCGGGCCCGACGCCACGGCGATGCCTTTGCCGTGCTCATGCTCGATCTCGACCGGTTCAAGGAGATCAACGACAGCCTTGGCCATGCCGCCGGCGACCTGACCCTGACCGTTATCGCCCAGCGCCTGCGCAGTCACTTGCGCGAGGTGGACACCGTGGCACGGCTTGGAGGTGACGAATTCGCCGTCATCCTGCAGGCCATCGATTCCACCGAACTGGCCCTGAAGATGGGCCAGAAGCTCACCGACCTGATCGAACAGCCGGTCGCCTGCGGCAATCGCATGCTCAACGTGGGCGGGTCGATCGGCATCGCCCTGTGCCCCGAGATGGGCACTGAACCGCAAACCCTTCTCTCGGCGGCCGACGATGCGATGTACCTCGCCAAGCGCGGCATCGACAAGGTCGTGATAGCCACCGACAGCCGGGCCCGTCCCGGCCCCTCGCTCGACCGCAAGGGCATGCTGGAGGAACTGGAAAGCGCCATGTCGCGCGACGCGGTCGACTGGCACTGGCAGCCCAAGATCGACTTGCGATCGGGCCGCGTCCTGGGCTTCGAAGTACTGGTGCGCTGGCGCCATCCAACCGGAGCGCCGGTGCCAGCCGACCAGCTGATCCACACCGTCGAGCAATCGCCCCTGCTCGAATCCTTCACCAACCATTGCCTCAACAAGGTGCTGCGCCAGTTCGCGCAGATACAGGACCGGATCGACGAAGCGTCCATCGCAGTCAACATATCGGCACGGATGCTCGAGAGGGCGAAATTCATCGATAGCCTGCCCGAGCTGATTGCCCGCCATGGAGTCGAACCACGGCGCGTAACCCTGGAGCTGACCGAGACCGCCCTGATCGCCAATCCCGCCCAAGCCCAACGCGTCATCGAAAGGTTGCGCAAAAACGGCATCGGCCTGTCCATCGACGATTTCGGTTCGGGCTTCACTTCCTTCGGCTACTTGCGCGAATTCGCCATCAGCGAGATCAAGATAGACCGTTCTTTCATCTCGCGCTTTACGGAAAGCCGGTTCGACCAGTCACTGGTCAACAGCCTTGTCGTGCTGTGCGAGAACCTGGGCATCTCGCTGGTGGCCGAAGGTGTAGAGACCCCCGAGACGCAGCAGTTGCTCACCACCCTGGGCTGCAACGCCGGGCAGGGTTACGGGATCTGCCGCCCCATGCCCTACGAGGATGTCCTGCCCTGGATGGCACAGCGCGGCGACGCAACACCGCAACATCGGCTGCGCGCTTGAACCAAGCCTGTCAGACCCGTCTCTGCAAGGTGACGCAGCCGCGCGAAGCAATCGCGTGGGATGGGCACCCCACAAGATTACCGTGCGGCCTTCAACCGCGCGCGATGCCTAGGTGGCAATCGCCCCGATCAGAACGTCAGCCTTGCGCCTTGTGCCACCGTTTCCACGCGCCCTGCCACCCAGACCGAGCCGTCCGTTTCCTGCGAGCAGTGGACATGACCGTCCGCACCGATCCTCTGCCCCTGTCCGGCAACGTATCTGCCGCTCGCCATGCCTTGCCCGAACAGGTACTGCGCCACTGCGGCATTGAGACTTCCCGTCACCGGGTCCTCCACCATCGCCCCGGTCGGATCGGCGAAGAAGGCGCGCACCTCGAATTGCTTGTCATGCCCCGGCCCCCAAGCGCCAAGCAGGCCGACATCGGTAGGCATCGGCGCACGCGGCACCGGGTCTGCGGCCACGACCTGTTCGGCTGACTTGAGATGCAGGAGCTTCCAGCCCGGTCCGTTGTCGGCATGGACGGCTGCAATAACCTGGTCTTCGTCCACACCGGTGAGGCGGATCGTTTCGGCCCGATCCTCATCCGACAACGGGCCGGAGCGCAAGAGGTCGGGTGCACGAAATGCCAGTCGGTCGGCATCCTGCCGGACCTCGACAAGACCTATACCGCATTCCTGGATGATACGGCCCGCTTGTTTGGGCACACCCCCCGAAGTGAGCCAGGCATGTGCCGTCCCCAGTGTCGGATGCCCGGCGAAAGGCAGCTCACCTGCCGGGTAGAAGATGCGCACGCGGTAATCGGCGGCAGTGTCGGTCGGCGGCAGAATGAAAGTCGTTTCCGAATAACCCAGCCATCGCGTCAGCTTCAGCATCGACTCAGCGTCCAGATCCTCACCCCCGCGCACGACGGCGAGCGGATTGCCGCTCAGCGGTCCGGAACCGAAGACGTCGACGAGATCAATTTGCACCTAACGCACCTTTCATCATTGCAGTTCACTTCATCGCAGGATTACATCGGTCTGTCTCCAGTCCCGGCCATCCAACGAATTGTTCATCCAGCGTTGGGTTCAGGTGAACCAAAAAGCAATTCAAAGGTTCAAGACAGGCACTTGCAGGAGGACGCAATGTTCAAGAGATCCATTCTGGCTATCACGGCCGCCGCCCTGGCGATCCCGGCCGTACCGGCCGCCGCCGATCCGCCGCCATGGGCTCCCGCCCATGGCTATCGCGAAAAGGAACGCCACCACCGCATCTACGATTCGCGCGGTCGCTATTACGAACCGCGCCGGATCTCCCGACACGACCGCGTTTGGCGCGGGCGCGATGGCCGCTATTACTGCCGCCGCGACAATGGCACGACCGGCCTGATCATCGGTGCCGGCGTCGGCGCCCTTGCCGGGCATGAACTGGCTGGCAACGGCGACAAGACGCTCGGCGCGATCCTCGGCGGCGTTGCCGGTGGTCTGCTCGGCCGGACGATCGATCGCGGCGATCTCAAGTGCCGCTGATCTGAGCGACACTATCGGGCACAAACATGGGGCGTCCCGTCAAGTTCGACGGGGCGCCCTCTTTCATTTCTCCATCCACCTCAGATGCGAAAATTGCGAAAGACTGGAATTCCAGCGCTTTCCCCCGTCTGCCGCATATGCTCCAATAGGGCCGATGACACGGCACGATATGACCTACACAACATGACCATGCGACCGGCCATGATGGTGACAGGCGGCGCGAAGCGGATCGGCGCGGCCATTGCCCATGCCTTCGGAGCCGCTGGCTGGCACGTGGTGATCCACTACGGCCAGTCGACCGCTCAAGCCGAGGCGCTGGAAGCACAGCTGTCCTCGGCCGAAATCGTCAGTTGCGACCTGAGCGACGGACAGGCGGCTGTCGCCATGGTGGAAAGGCTTGCCGCGCGGCTGAAGGACTGGCGGGTCCTGATCAACTGCGCTGGCGTCTTCGACCTCGATACGGCCGAAGCCCTCGACGAGCACACTTTCGACAAGACGATGCAGATTAACGCCGGCACACCTGCCCTGCTAGCCCAGGCCTTTCTGCGCCATGCACAAGCCCGTGGCGGGCGGCGGCTGATCCATGTCACGGACCAGAAACTGCTCAATCCAAATCCGGATTTCTTCTCCTATACGATGAGCAAACACGCGCTGGCGGCGACCATTCCCATGCTTTCGATGGCCCGGACCCGCGCCGAGGATCGCATCTACGGCATTGCTCCCGGGGCGATCCTGGCCAGCCATGACCAGACGGAAGCCGAAACCGAAGTTTCGCATCGCATGAACCTACTGGGCCGTAAAACATCGCCTCAGGACATCGCCGATACCGCCCTGTTCCTCGCCGACGGATGGGTAGCCAGTGGGCAAACGGTGTACGTCGATTCCGGCCAGCATCTGCTCGCCCAAGAACGGGACGTCCTGTTCCTCGCCCGGCAATAAGCTCTGCATCCGTATATGCCTCTTGTCAGGCGCAGTCTTACAGCTACGCTGCCCGAATTAGACAAGAAACGGAAATAGCGGGAGAGGACCGCGCGGTTCGATCTTGCGATTATTTCAGGAACCAGTTTCCCTGTGGCAGGTTCGACCACCGTAGGGATATGAAATATCGGGCGGGATCAAAACCATAATGTCGAAAATGTTGCTTGAGCGCTTTCTCGGCAAGGCGGTCCGCAAGGGCACACTGGACATCACCTATTCGGACGGCTCCCGGACGCGCAATGGCACGCCAGAGCCCGGTTATCCCGATGTCGCCGTGCGCTTCACCGATCCCACCGCCGAGCGCAAGATCATCCTCGACCCGCGACTGGGCGCTGCCGAAGCTTTCATGGACGGCCAGCTGTTGGTTGAGCGCGGCGACATCATGGAACTGGTCCAGCTCCTGCGCGCCAATCGCCCGTGGGATCGCGGCGGCAGTTTCGGCGAAGGATCGAGACTCAAGAAGATCGGAACGCGCGCGCTCACCGTAATCGACGGCATCAACAAGGCCGCCCGCGCCAAGGCCAACGTCGCCCACCACTACGACATCGGCAACGACCTCTACACGCTGTTCCTCGATCGGGACCACATGCAATACAGCTGCGCCTACTGGCCGAATGCGGACGGAAGCGGCAGCATGACGCTGGAACAGGCGCAGGAGGCCAAGCTCGCCCACATCGCCGCCAAGCTCGCCCTTGCTCCCGGCCAGCGGGTGCTGGACATTGGCTGCGGTTGGGGCGGCATGGCGATTTACCTGGCCAAGCATGCCGACGTGCATGTCCTTGGCATTACCTTGAGCGAGGAACAGCTTGCCCTCGCGCGCAAGCGGGCCGAAGCCGCAGGCGTGGCCGGTCGCACCCGCTTCGAACTCGTCGACTACCGCGATCTTGCCGCTCAAGGTGAAAAGTTCGACCGCATCGTCTCGGTCGGCATGTTCGAACACGTCGGGCAGGCGCAGTTCAATCGCTACTTCCGGGACTGCGCGAAGCTGCTCGTCGACGACGGCGTCATGCTGCTGCACACGATCGGGCGCATGGGCGGCCCGGGCTCCACCGACGCCTTCACCCGCAAGTACATCTTCCCGGGCGGTTACATCCCGGCGCTGAGCGAAACCGTCGCGGCCAGCGAACGCTATCGCCTGATCGCAGCCGACGTCGAGAACCTGCGCCTGCACTACGCACTGACCCTTCGCGAATGGTACAAGCGCTGCGTCGCCCACAAGGACGAGATCGTCGGCCTCTACGGAGAGCGCTTCCACCGCATGTGGATCTTCTACCTCGCCGGCGCGACTGCCGCGTTCGAGAGCGGGAGCATGTGCAACTACCAGATCCAGTACACCCGCAGCCGCCGCGCCCTGCCCCTCACCCGCGACTACATGGCCGCGCGCGAAAGGGACCTGCTTCGCGCCGAGTGATTGCGGGCGCTTTTTAACACTGGCATTGCGCCGGCCCGCCCCCGCTGTTAGGCGCGCGTCGCAATTCCAGCGTCGATTCCAGCGGAGCTCGCAAGCGTCATGTCCGATATCAAAAAGGTCGTCCTCGCCTATTCCGGTGGGCTTGATACCAGCGTCATCCTCAAGTGGCTGCAGGTCACCTACAACTGCGAGGTCGTGACGTTCACGGCCGACCTCGGCCAGGGCGAGGAGCTTGAACCCGCTCGCGCCAAGGCCAAGCTCATGGGCATTCCCGACGAGCACATCTACATCGACGACCTGCGCGAAGAGTTCGTGCGCGATTTCGTCTTCCCGATGTTCCGTGCCAATGCCCGCTACGAGGGCGACTACCTTCTCGGCACGTCGATTGCCCGTCCGCTGATTTCCAAGCGCCTCATCGAGATCGCCCACGAGACCGGCGCCGACGCCGTCGCCCACGGTGCGACCGGCAAGGGCAACGACCAGGTCCGCTTCGAGTTGTCGGCCTACGCGCTCGATCCGAACATCAAGGTCATCGCCCCGTGGCGCGAGTGGGAACTCACCTCGCGCACCGCGCTGATCGCCTGGGCCGAGGCGCACCAGATCCCGGTGCCCAAGGACAAGCGCGGCGAAAGCCCGTTCTCGACCGACGCCAACCTCCTGCACACCTCGTCGGAGGGCAAGGTGCTCGAGGATCCGTGGGAAGAGACCCCCGACTACGTCTACTCGCGCACCGTCAATCCCGAGGATGCGCCGGACCAGCCGGAATACATCACCATTGACTTCGAGAAGGGTGACGGCATCGCGCTCAACGGCGTGGCGATGAGCCCGGCCACCCTGCTCACCCAGCTCAACGAGCTGGGCCGCAAGCACGGCATCGGCCGCCTCGACCTCGTCGAGAACCGCTTCGTCGGCATGAAATCGCGCGGCATGTACGAGACCCCGGGCGGCACGATCTACGCCGCTGCCCACCGCGGGATCGAGCAGATCACGCTGGACCGCGGCGCCGCTCACCTCAAGGACGAGCTGATGCCGAAGTACGCGGAACTGCTGTACAACGGCTTCTGGTTCGCCCCGGAGCGCGAGATGCTGCAGGCCGCGATCGACCACAGCCAGCTGCGCGTCAACGGTACCGTCCGGCTCAAGCTCTACAAGGGCATGGCCTCGGTCGTCGGCCGCAAGTCGCCCGATTCGCTGTACTCCGAACGCCACGTCACGTTCGAGGACGATGCGGGCGCCTACGACCAGAAGGACGCCGCCGGATTCATCAAGCTCAACGCCCTGCGCCTGCGGTTGCTGGCCCAGCGCGACGCTTCCTGAATCCTCTCAAACGGTTAACACATTCCGGCGGCCCGTTGCCAAAGCGCGACGGGCCGCTTTTGCATGAGTCCCCTTTTCGCGCTGCGGCATGTAGGAGTCCCGTCACCTGAAACGGGACGGAGTGGGAAATCTTGTCAGTTCGACCGGGCAACCGGAAAGCCAGCCTGCTTGTCGCTCTTGCGGCACTGGTCACGCTTCCGCTTGCAGGCCCCATCCACGCCGCCGACGTTGCCGTGCCCGAGCTGGCCCCGCAGCAGCAGGCCGCACCGGCGCTGACCGCGCCCGCCGTTTCCACCGTCACCATCGCCGACATCGCCCCGGCAGCTCCCGGGATCGACGCCGCCGAGATCGAAGCGCCCGAGTTCGACCCGATCGGTTCGGGCATGGCAAGCTACTACGGCAACCAGTTCGCCGGCAGCCGCACCGCCAGCGGCGACCTGTTCGACCCACGGGCGCTCACCGCCGCGCACCGCACCCTGCCCTTCGGCAGCAAGGTGCGCGTGACCAACGAAGCGACCGGCGATTCGGTCATCGTCACCATCAACGACCGCGGACCGTTCCACGGCAACCGCGTGATCGACCTCAGCCGCGCCGCCGCGGACGAGATCGGCCTGACCCGCGCCGGCAAGGGCCGCGTGGAGCTGGCGCTGCTCGCCGACTGAGCTTGGGCAGGCCCGGCCCAAGCGGGTCCGGCGCCTGAGCGGCCACGGCCCCAAAGCCGAAATCCCATAAAGCGTCAGTGCGAGCGGCCGCATCCCGTGCGGCCGTACCGGGCCGTTGCGCGCCCCGCCCTGCGGCGACCTGCGAACCTGCCATCGGCCCCGGCCCGCAAAAAGTCGGCCAGCGCGGTGGTGGGAGGGGGGTGGGAGCATCACCGCGCCGGCCTTCACTTGCGATAACCACAGGCCCGGCGATCCGTTCCCGGCGCCAGCCGATTTTTCGAAACAGGCCGGAAGGCCCGCCCGGTTTACACGGTTTACACGGTCCAGGGGGACAGGCCGCCGGACCGTCGAGCGACTTGTACTCCAGCGGCAGGCCATCGCCCCCGCTCGCGGCGGGACCGGCCGGTTCCCCGGCCAGATCCTCGGGCAATTCGTCCAGCCCCGGACCGATCCAGCCGTCCCAGGCGACCACGCAGTGCCCGTCGCGCGCGTCCGCTGCGCGCTCCTGCCGCGCCTGCCGCAGCACTTCGTCGACATGATCGCAGGCGCGGGCCTGCCATGCATCCCAGTCCGCCCCGGCCCCTTCCGGGTCAGCGGGCGCATAATCGACGTAGTCGCGGCGCGAGAGCGGCAGGAACGGGTCGGGCGCGCCCTCTTCCGGCAAGGGATCGAGCGCCGGGTCCAAGGAGGGCTGGAAAAAGTCCTCGTCCGGCGCCGCGCCGGAAAGCAGCGCCAGCACTTCATCGAAGCGCCCGGCCTGCTCGTTGACGTGGTGCTGCTCGGCCAGCCGGTCCAGCCGCGCAAGGTGCGCCAGCAGCAGGCGGGAATCGTAGCGCCTGCGCCGCCCGACCAGCTCTCCGCGAAACCAGACCGCCTCGTCCACCCCGTCGATCGCGCGGGTCGCCAGCACTTCCTCGGCATGGGCGCGCGCGAGCAGCAGCGCCGCGGACCAGCCTTGCGCAAAGACCGCATCGCGCCGCCGCAGGAGATAGGCGGAAGTCCGGCTCATCCCCACCCGCGCACAGGCCGCGCGCACATCGCCCCGGTCGGCAAGGTAGTGGAGGAAGGCAACCTTGCGCGCATCGCTCCAGCCATTGTGGGGCACGCCGTCCCCCTCCCGCCCGGCGGAGGCGTCAGCGGTGGGCCTTTCCCCACCCGCAGACGCAAGAGGCGTTGCGGCGCCCTGCCCGAAAGGCCCATCCCCCGGCAGGCCGATATCGCGCGAAGCCGGTATCCACCCCCGCCCGAACCGCGTGGGCGGCGCGTCACACCCGCTTTCAGGATCACCGCTCATCCTGAGCTTGCCGCGTGATGCGCCCTGATGCGGCGCGTCCGCACCCAAACCGTCAGCAAAGTCCGTCATCGTCCACCTCGCACAAAGCGGGAAACCCGCAGAAAGAGGTCACGGCACGGCCCAAACGGCGGCACCGAGGTGAACGAACCATCTATCGCAGTTCAGGGACTGTAGGAAAATGGTTTGAAGGGAAGAAGGATGATGCGAGGGCCATCGCCCTCGCGCTCTAAATATTGTCGCCGATGTGGGTTGCAATTGGACCGTTCTAACGAACTCTATTGGGTGATTTCGTACTCTTCATGATTTCGGCACAGATGACATTTCATCCACGAACGATAGATTCCGGAATCACAACACAACGCTTCGAAGCATTCTAAATTAAAATGCTGAAACCTAGGCATATTGTTAAGCAGCACATTGACCACTGTGTCCTAGCTTGTAGCGTGTAAGTGCGTCTTCCTGGGGGGTAATGTGACAAAATTCGAATCCCACGAACCAAATTCGCTGACCGAAATTTTATCGATAGTGGAGAGCTATCAGTCAGTTCGTGAGGTAGTTTGGTATCGCGGTGTAAATAACGAGACACACAATCTGGCTCCATCGATTGTTAGGCTACCTAATAGCCCAAAAGAAGAAGATATCATAAAAATTGAAAAAGAAATATACGCCACGTTTTCCCAAAGATCACCGCCATTTATAGAAAAAGACTTCTCAAATTCTTGGAGAAGTTTATTTTTCATGCAGCACTACGGAATCCCAACCCGCCTATTGGATTGGTCTGAAAGCCCTTTTGTTGCACTGTACTTCGCGCTTTCGTCTGTTCAACGAACACAAACTGGTAAGCCACAAAAGGATGTTGCAATGTGGCTATGCGATCCAATCGCATGGAATCGCACGGCCCTTAGTCACATCACATACAAAGGCGAGATACTCGACGAAAACTGCGAGGAGATCAAAGCCTACTCGCCAGGCACTGAGATAGATCATCGAGCCACCAAGCCTGTCATGATATACGGTACTCACAACTCTCCTCGGATCGTTGCGCAGAGAGGCGTGTTCGCGCTCTTTGGGAAAGGACTAACCCCGATGGAGAAAATATTCGAAGACGAAGCGTTCTCGAAGGACATTCTTACGAAAGTGATAATAAAGAAAGAACATATCGACGGAGTTCTAAAATCCCTCTTCCAAAAGGGCATTACAGAAAGCGTCATATTCCCCGACCTCCAAGGCTTAGCTTTGGAGATTCGCAGAAAGTTTGGCTACAAATGAAAAGCGTCCTGAAAATTGAGCAGCACCAAACGCGCACGTTGAAGTGGTGGAATTCTCGACGCGAGAAAATTGATTTCGACCCGCCTTATCAACGAAAAGGGAGACTATGGTCAGATCAAGATAAAGCGTTTCTAATCGATTCAATTTTGAATGGTTTTGACATTCCGAAGCTTTATCTTGCGGATTTTCAATTCGGTGAATCATCACTGAATGAAAAGAGATTGCCGTACGCAATCATTGACGGAAAACAAAGACTTGAAGCAATATTTGATTTTTTCGATAACAAACTAACTCTTGCTAAAGAATTTAAGTGGCGAGATGACGCCACACTATCTTTAGGAGGACTGAGCCTTCGCGATCTATATTCAAAATACCCAGAAGTGGCCGAAGAATTTGAAAATGCAAATTTGACAATTATGAGCGTATTCACAGATGATGAAACGCTGATTAATGATTTATTTGTACGCCTGAATAGAAGCAAATCACTCACTGGCGCAGAAGTCAGAAATGCAATCGTAGGTCCAGTCACAGACGTCATCCGCGAACTTGCTCAGCACAGTATATTCAAAGAAACCATACGCTTCAGCACCAAACGAGCTGGCGATCATAATGCCGCGGCCAAGGTACTTCTATTTGAATATAGAGGCCACCTTACCGGAACAAAGAAAATCGATTTAGATAACTTTGCAAAAATAGGCACCGTAGATAGAGAGAGGCTTGAGCTTTCTGCCCGCAGAGCAATAGATATTTTTGATGAGATGTCAGAAATATTTATCCCAAACGATGTTCTTCTGGGATCCGCGGGCACGTTCCCGGTATACTATTGGTTTGTTCGCGGTGTTTCATCCGAGTTTCAAGATGATATAAGGCATTTTTTGATAGAATTTGAAAACTCTCGGAAAGAGAATAGAGAGAAGGAGCGCCTTCATGGCGAAGGCCGAGGGCTAAATGCCATATATTCAAGATATGACACTTTAAACAGAAGCACAAATGATCTCGGAAGCCACAAGGGTCGCGTGGAAATATTACGAGAGGAATTTGTTAAGTATCTAAACAACTTGTACGAGCTGGAAGAAGATCAACCGTTTAGAAATATATCGAACTAATTTAGCGCAAATCACCTCTACAATATTTTTACTTTATTGATCGGAATAACTTCTCTTAGCATGGGGAAGCGCGAGGGCGTTGGCCCTCGCATTCATTCTTGTTATTCTCCCTCGCTTAAACCACCAGCCCCCCACCATTCCGGGGACGATTGGTCACTTCCCCAACAACGGCTTCAGATAATGCCCCGTGAATGAACGCTTGTTCTTCACCACCTGCTCGGGCGTCCCTTCCGCCACGATCTCACCGCCGCGCACGCCGCCTTCCGGCCCGAGGTCGATGATCCAGTCGGCGGTCTTGATGACGTCGAGGTTGTGTTCGATCACCACCACCGAATTGCCCTGGTCGACGAGGCGGTGGAGCACTTCGAGGAGCTTGCGCACGTCCTCGAAATGCAGGCCGGTGGTCGGCTCGTCCAGAATGTAGAGCGTCTGCCCGGTGGAACGGCGGGCCAGTTCCTTGGCCAGCTTCACGCGCTGCGCCTCGCCGCCCGAAAGCGTCGTCGCCTGCTGGCCGACCTTGACGTAGCCCAGCCCCACTTCGTTGAGCATGTGCATCTTGTCGCGGATCGGGGGCACGGCCTTGAAGAACTCTTCCGCGTCCTCGATCGTCATGTCGAGCACGTCGGCGATGGAGTGGCCCTTGAACTTCACTTCCAGCGTTTCGCGGTTGTAGCGCTTGCCGTGGCATTCCTCGCACGTCACGTAAACGTCGGGCAGGAAGTGCATCTCGATCTTGATCAGGCCGTCGCCCTGGCACGCCTCGCAGCGGCCGCCCTTGACGTTGAAGCTGAAGCGCCCGGGCTTGTAGCCGCGCGCCTCAGACTCCGGCAGGCCGGCGAACCAGTCGCGGATCTGGGTGAAGGCGCCGGTGTAGGTCGCCGGGTTGCTTCGCGGGGTGCGGCCGATCGGGGACTGGTCGATCTCGATCACCTTGTCGCACATCTCCAGCCCGGTCACCCGGTCGTGCGGGCCGGCGATCATGCGCGCGCCGTTCAGCGTGCGCGCGGCGGCGGCGTGGAGGGTGTCGAGCGTGAGGCTGGACTTGCCCGAGCCGGAAACCCCGGTGACGCAGCAGAAGGTGCCGAGCGGGAACTTCGCCGTCACGCCGGTGAGGTTGTTGGCCCGCGCGTTCTCCACCGTGACGAAGTGACCGTTGCCCTTGCGGCGGGTCTGCGGCACCTCGATCCGGCGCGCGCCGGTGAGGTACTGGGCGGTAAGGCTCTGCTTGTTCCTGAGCACCTGCTTGAGCGTGCCTTCGGCCACCACCTCGCCGCCGTGGACGCCCGCGCCGGGGCCGAGGTCCACCACGTGGTCGGCAGCGCGGATCGCGTCTTCGTCATGCTCGACGACGATGACCGTGTTGCCAAGGTCGCGCAGGCGCTTGAGGGTTTCCAGCAGGCGGTCGTTGTCGCGCTGGTGCAGGCCGATGCTCGGCTCGTCCAGCACGTAGAGCACGCCCGAGAGGCCCGAGCCGATCTGGCTGGCGAGGCGGATGCGCTGGCTCTCCCCGCCCGACAGCGTGCCCGAGGTGCGATCGAGGTTGAGGTAGTCGAGCCCGACGTTGTTGAGGAAGCCGAGGCGCTCGTTGATCTCCTTGAGGATGGCGCGGGCGATCTGCTGCTGCTGGTCGGTGAGCTTGCCTTCCAGCGCGCCGAACCACGCGAAGGCGTCGGCCACCGAAAGCCGCGCGGCATCGGCGATGTCGCTTTCGGCAATGCGCACGGACAGCGCCTCGGGCTTGAGGCGCTTGCCGTCGCAGGTTTCGCACGGCTGCGCGGTCTGGAACTTGGCCAGTTCCTCGCGCATCCAGGCGCTGTCGGTCTGGATCATGCGGCGGTTGAGGTTGCCGATGACGCCCTCGAACGGCTTGTTGACGGTGTATTCCTTGCGCCCGTCCTTGAAGGTGAGCGGAACCGGCGCCCCCGCGGTGCCGTAAAGGACGACGATCTTCACCTCGTCGGGCAGGTCCTGCCAGGGCGTGGTGAGGTCGAACCCGAAGTGCGCGGCAAGGCTGGAGAGCACCTGCATGTAGTAGGGGCTGGGCGGGTTGGACTTGGCCCAGGGGACGATCGCCCCCTGCTTGAGCGTCAGGTTCTCGTTCGGCACGACGAGCTGCGGGTCGAACAGCAGCTTTTCGCCCAGGCCGTCGCAGGCCGGGCACGCGCCCTGCGGGGCGTTGAAGCTGAACAGGCGCGGCTCGATCTCCTCGATGGTGAAGCCGCTGACCGGGCAGGCGAACTTCTCGGAAAAGACGATGCGGTTGGGCGGCAGGCCCGCGCCCTTGAGGTTGCGCCCCTGCGCTTCCTCTTCCTCGCGACCCGGGACGCTGCCGTCCGCAAGGTCGACGTAGGCCAGCCCGTCGGCCAGCTTGAGCGCCTGTTCGAAGCTGTCGGCAAGGCGCGTCTGGATGCCGTCCTTCACCGCGATGCGGTCGACCACCACCTCGATGTCGTGCTTGTACTTCTTGTCGAGCGCGGGGGCGTCCTCGATCGCGTACATCTCGCCGTCGATGCGCACGCGGGTGTAGCCCGCCTTCTGCCACTCGGCCAGTTCCTTGCGGTATTCGCCCTTGCGGCCGCGCACGACGGGGGCGAGCAGGTAGAGGCGCGTGCCTTCCGGCAGGGCCATGACCCTGTCGACCATGTTGGACACCGTCTGCGCCTCGATCGGCAGGCCGGTGGCGGGCGAATAGGGAATGCCCACGCGCGCCCACAGCAGGCGCATGTAGTCCCAGATCTCCGTCACCGTCGCCACCGTGGAGCGCGGGTTGCGGCTGGTGGTCTTCTGCTCGATCGAGATCGCGGGAGACAGCCCGTCGATATGCTCGACGTCGGGCTTCTGCATCATCTCGAGGAACTGGCGCGCATAGGCGCTCAGGCTCTCGACGTAGCGGCGCTGGCCCTCGGCATAGATCGTGTCGAACGCCAGGCTCGACTTGCCCGAGCCCGACAGGCCGGTGATGACGATCAGCTTCTCACGCGGGAGCGCGATGTCGAAGCCCTTGAGGTTATGCTCGCGCGCACCGCGCACGGTAATGTGGGAGAGACTCATGGGGAGCGTGTGTTCCAGATTTGTTCGCGTCGATCAAGCGGCGGAGTGGCTTGCCCGCAAGATGGGTTGCAAACGGTTTATCGCAATGGCTTTGCATCGCCGCCGCCGAATTGGCAAATAGCGCGCAGGGTTCAGGTGAGGGTCTAAAAGATCATGCAGCGTTTTGGTTTCCTGTGCGCAGCGGCGCTGGCCGTGGCGACGATGTCCGGTCCGGTGCATGCGGACGATCCTTACGAGAAGATGACGCCCGAGGAACTCGCCCGCGACAAGGCGACGATCCGCCGCCTCAACCGCGAACAGCTCGACTACGTTCGCAAGCGTGACGCGCAATACGCCAAGGGCTGGCGCGCCTATGACGACGCCCGCCGCTCGTCCGGCTACAGCGACCGCCGCTACGAACAGCAGATGCGCGACTACGAGGCCGACCGCCGCGACTACGACCGGGCGATGGCCGACTGGCGCGAAGACGTCGCCGCCTGCCGCGCCGGCTACTATTCACGCTGCCGCCGCTGAGGCGCCGGGGCAGACTGCCCCCTCCCCATCCGGACCGATCCTGACGCGGCCCACCCGCTGCGCCAAGGGCCCGCGCCCTCGGTGATACTTGCGCCCGGCGTTCAAGGCCGGAGCGATGGCTGGCGGTTTGCTTGCGCCGTGGCAACGCCAGCATTCAGAGCATGTTGTATAAGTATTTGGCGGCAAGGAACGCAGGGACTTCCTGCCACCACGCTTGGTGAGGCAAGGCGTCGACTAGGGGCCGGGTGCGGAATGGCAGTTGTCGGAATTTTCCGCGGAAAAGCGGCCTTTCCGGAGCCGCCAACATTGCAGGCGTAGGTTAGAGCCTTACACTTGCGGCATGAGCTACGAGCCCGAGAGCCCAGAATTTCGTACTTACAGGCGTATACTAAGGTGGGGCGTACTCGTGATGCTCGGCCTCGTAGCGTTGGACTTGGGGCTTCGAGCGCTCCACATCTGCGGCGGCTAACCCGACCTTGCCGCCGTCCATTCACTCAGTCGATTTCGAAAACGAAGGGCCGCTTTCAGCAAGGCGGACCGCGCCGTTGAAAGGCCGCTCTGTCGGGGTGAGCGGTCATTGATCGCCAGCGCCCCAATGCCTGCAATGGGCCGGAAGCAGAATGGCGGCTCTAGAGCGGCCAAACCCAAAAAGCGGACTTAGGATGCGCCGACTTACATCCACACTGTTGGAAAAGTTCGTCAGTGCTCGCTATTGGGCTCTATGGCCACGACACCGACAGCAACAAACGCCACGAAGAAGGGGCACTGTCCCACCTGCGATGGCGAGCGCACCTGCGAAATCCACGGCTCGATCTACAAGGCTTGGAATTGGGAGGACAGGCAATATGGCCATTCGGTCAACGGCGGTGTCGACCACTCTTTGCTCGAATGTCGAGGGAGCGAGACGGTCTTCTACGAAACTTCCAGCTGGAACAGCGAAGACATCGATTACTACTACGATGCGATGGGGCAGGAGCAGTATGAGCATCCGAGGGAGATACAAACTTATCCGAAGCCAGAGGCCAAGACGAAGCCGGTATGGTTTGACGCCATGCAAAAGGCTGACCCCCAGCTGCACAATATCCTGAGCCAGATGTACGTAGCGCACGACAACCAGGCACACATTCTCACGGCGATAGGACTTAGAACGGCACTGGACCGTGCAACCGAAGTCCTCGGCATCGACCCGGCCAAGACATTTGATGAGAAACTGAACGAGCTGCGCGACGGAGGGTGGATCGGGCAAACTGAGCGGGACATCCTCGGCGTTGTTACGGATGCGGGTAATGCGGCTGCGCATCGCGGCTGGGAGCCCGACTGTCAGGAGGTTTCCGAACTGCTCTCATCGCTAGAGGTGTTCCTCCATCGCGCTTTTATCGTCGGCCAGAAGGCATTAGGCATCAAGAAAAGTATCCCCGCAAAATCCAAGCGGCTGCTCGCCGCTGGGAAGAAGACTACTCCCTGACAACAATTGGGGCCGATTTCGGAATGTCGACTTTCGGATTGAAAGTGGTGAATAACTGCCAATCACTGCGCCTTGAATAGATAGAGGCAATTCACTTGGCCCCCTCATCATCCTGCGCGTTCCCATGCACCTTCTCGGCCAACTCGCCATACATCCGCGAAATGATGGCAGCAGCTTTCGCTTTGTAGGTCTTCTCGACATATTGGGACTTCAGGGCAAGCAACGCCTCAAGGGTATCGGCGATTTCCTCAAAGAAGGCTTCCACCTCAGCGACAGGTACAGCCACTTCACCAGTGAGTTTCAGATGCCATTCGCCCTCCTTCTTTTGAACAGCAGCTTCATCCTTCCCCCTGATGAATTTGACCATCTGACCGGCTTCATTTTTCTCCCACAGGTCATGAATGAAGCGATTGCGTTTGTCTTGAAGGGGTCCTTTGAGAGCTTTCACTTGCTCGTTGACGGCATCGAACCATTCACTGTTCGGCCAGCGAACATGGGCGACCTTCTTGAGAACATCCAACTGGCTCCTGAATGACGTTTGGCTGATGATGATCCGTTCGATTTCAGGCTCCTCCGCGTCCTCCATGACCACGTCACGGAGGAACTGACGAACCATATCCTCAACCATGCCCCACATGACGACAATACTCCCAAGAGCCATCATGAGACGATCAAACTCGTCGCTTTCTTCCTGAGCCATCCAATTTTCCCGTCCGAAATCCCAACGAGATTGGCCCAATAGACATTAGGCAACAATCGGACAAACGGATGTCTGCTTCCGAGTAAATCTGGATCGCCCCCTGAACGGCGACAAGGGCGCGTAGCCGCCATTCGCGCGATGACGGCTATGATGCAGGTTCCAGGTCACAATTCCGAAAAGGTGCCCATTGGCTGAACGAACGTGCGCCGCTCGCGTCGCTACCGCGCAGGCGGGAATCCAGCTTGACGCAGCGGCTCGAAACCAGTGCGCGCCCCATCCAACCTACTGGCACAGACTGCCTTTCCCCTCGCCGCGATTTCGCGGTTTACACGCAAGCGGCCTGCCGCACGCAGGAGGCAAGCGAACAAACAAGTGAGTCGCCCCCTTCCCCGCCCGCCCGAATGCGCGTAAAGATTTCGCCGGACACCAAGAAGACGAGTCGAATTTTACAAACAATAGTAATCCCAAGTAATTTTATTGCCGACCAGTCCTTCAATACGGGGGTGAGTCGAGGGGTTCAGAATTCTGTAAATGATTACAGCGCCGTAGTGATCGCTTCACGCGGCGCGCACGTCTTGTCGGGCAATTTGCCTCAGCATCGCGTTTCCGGGTCGCCTGGAACTCCCCGCGCCGCAGGTCGCAAGACCTGACGGTTCTTGCCCTGCGCTACACAGAGTCAGGAGATGAACCATGAAGAGGATCCATGCCGCCGCCCTTGCCGTAATCGCGTTCGCCATCGCCACCCCGTCACTCGCCGAGGTCGTCGTGAAGGACACGAGCTGGTCCATGCTGCCTTATCGCGAAGTGCGCTTCAACGACCTCAACCTCGATACCCCGCAGGGCATCGACCGGCTGAACATGCGCATCACCTCTGCGGTGAAGACGGTCTGCGGCCAACCCGATGCCCGCATCCCGCGTGAGGTGGCCGTGACCCGCACCTGCCGCAGCGAGTCGCTGGAACGCGCCTTTGCGGATCGCGATTCCATCATGGCCGCGCGCCTGGCCGCCAGGGACGATCCGAGCCGTCTGGCCGCGCTCACCACCTCCATTGCCATCGCCGCCCGTTGAGGACCGGGCGCTGATCGAGGCCCCGCCCCGATTGTCCTGGGCGGGCGCCCGATCCGGAAGCAGGGAACGCAGCAAGGTTCCCTGCCTTCGGACCTGCAGCCGGGGCCGCGGGCTTCGGCTCCACGCAATTCCGCTCTCCCCCGCCGCAGGGATGCCCCCTGCGGCAATCCCCCCGCGCGATCATGAGGCGCGATCAACTCGGGCCGGTCGCGGGGCGTTGCCCCTCGCGCGCTCCCCGTCGGCCCACTTTGCCCGGCCCGCTTTGCCCGGTCGGCTTTGCCCGGTCGGCTTTACCCGGCCCGCTTTGCCTTGGGGGGGCGGCTTGCCTCATGGGGCGGCCAACCTAAGATGGGGGCATGAGAAAACTTCCCCCCGTTCTCGCCGCAGCCGCACTGGCTGCCAGTTCCCACCCTGCCCTCGCCAAAGTCTCGGTCGATGCCGACCGCATCGCGACCGACGTGAAGACGCTCGCCTCCGATACCTTCGAAGGCCGCGCGCCCGGCACCGCGGGCGAGGACCGCACGATCGGCTACCTGATCGCGCGGTTCCAGGACCTCGGCCTGCAGCCCGCCGGACCCGACGGGCGCTGGGTCCAGACCGTCCCGCTGCTCCACACCAAACTGGAAAAGGCGCGCACCTTGGCCTTTGCCGGCCCCAAGGGCGCGATGCCGGTGGAGCAGGCCAGGGACCTCTACATCTCGACCGTGCGCCCCGACGACGCGGCCACGATCGAGGACGCGCCCGTCGTCTTCGTCGGCTATGGCGTGGATGCGCCCGAACGCGGCTGGGACGACTTCAAGGGCGTGGACCTGAAGGGCAAGTTGGCCGTCTTCCTCGTCAACGACCCCGACTTCGCGGCGAAGAAAGGCGAGCCGGCGGCAGGCAGGTTCGGCGGCCGAACGATGACCTACTACGGACGCTGGACCTACAAGTTCGAGGAAGCCGCGCGGCAGGGCGCGGTGGGCGCGCTGATCGTGCACGAAACGCAAGCCGCGGGCTATGGCTGGAACGTCGTCGTCAGTCCGGGCGGCGAGAACTACGACATCGTGCGCAGGCCCGAAGACCTGACGAGCCTGGCCCTGCAGGGCTGGATTTCCGGCGATGCGGCCAAGCGCCTGTTCGCCGACGCCGGGCTGGACCTTGCCAGACTATCGGCGGGGGGGGGGG